>JAGYNL010000039.1 GCA_018399865.1 Candidatus Bipolaricaulota bacterium
GCAGATAAGCTGGAGTTTGAGCAAGCAGCAGCAATACGTGACGAAATAAGAAGCTTAAGGAAGAAACTATGAGCATGCTACAGGTAAAGGGTGCACGCGAGCACAATCTCAAGAACATCGATCTAGATATCCCCCGCGACAAACTAGTGGTAATTACTGGTATCTCTGGATCAGGAAAGAGTTCTCTTGCTTTTGATACAATCTACGCTGAGGGGCAGCGGCGCTATGTGGAATCGCTATCTGCATACGCGCGACAATTCCTAGGCCAGATGCAGAAGCCAGATGTCGACTCTATTGAAGGCCTCTCACCGGCGATTTCTATCGATCAAAAAACCCGTAGCCATAACCCGCGCTCGACCGTAGGCACAGTGACCGAGATATACGATTACTTGAGACTTCTTTATGCGCGTATCGGGCATCCACACTGTCCAAAATGTGGCCGACCAATTACCCAGCAGTCTGCTACCCAGATCGTCGATACAATCATGTCCATGCCCCACAGATCAAACGTTCAAATCCTGGCCCCAATAGTGCGGGGGCGAAAAGGTGAGTACAGGAAGACATTTGAAGAAATCCGGCAAGAGGGATTCACGCGCGTGCGAGTGGATGGTGTGGTCCGCACCCTGTACGAAGAGATTGAGCTTGTGAAACAGCGGAAACACACTATAGAAATCGTTGTTGACCGTGTGGTGATAGAGCCACGTAAGCGAGCGCGCATAGCCGATTCTGTAGAGACAGCGCTCAAGCACGGTGGGGGAATCATGACAGCGCTTACCGAAAGTGAGGAAGAGCATACATACAGCGAACACTACGCTTGCATCCACTGCGGAGTAAGCTACGAGGAGCTTTCTCCACGCATGTTCTCCTTCAATAATCCTTACGGCGCTTGTCCAAAGTGTGGTGGTTTAGGCTACAGCAAGAAGATCGACCCGGATCTTATAATCGATCCTCGCCTCGGACTACTTGACGGGGGACTGATCCCATGGACAAATTCCAAGGGGCGCTGGTTTGAATCCCAAATGCGCGGTCTGGCTAAGGCCTTTGATATAGACCTTCATGAACCACTTGGCGAAATGTCCAAGGAGAAGCTCGATCTCATTCTGTATGGTACAGGCAAGGAAAAGGTCAATTTCAGCTACACATCCACTAGAGGACATGCGCGTAGGTTCACGCGCGCCTTCAATGGGGTTATACCGAATCTGGAAAGGTGGTATAAGGAGACAACCTCTGACCAATGGCGCAGTGATCTAGAGCAGTTCATGGCCACTCTTCCCTGCCCAGTATGTCACGGAGCTCGCCTTAAGCCCGAGGTATTGGCAGTAACAATAAATGGTCTAAACATTTATGAAGTGACCACTCTATCCATAAAAAGCGCTCTTACATTCTTCGAGAACCTCTCTCTGAGTAAGCGTGAGCAGCTTATTGCCTCACAGATTCTAAAAGAAATCAAAGCCCGCCTTGGATTTATGGTTTCTGTTGGTCTTAGTTACCTCACCCTTGACCGACAAGCTGGGACTCTTGCCGGTGGCGAAGCGCAGCGTATACGGCTGGCAACCCAAATTGGCAGCCAATTGACCGGAGTATTATATGTGCTGGATGAACCATCCATTGGCCTTCATCAGCGCGACAATCGCCGGCTGCTAGCCACCCTTAAGGGGCTGCGGGACTTAGGAAACACTGTTATTGTCGTAGAACACGACGAAGAGACAATGCTAGAAAGTGACTACATCGTCGACCTTGGTCCAGGCGCGGGGAATCACGGTGGACAAATAGTGGCTGCTGGCAGCCCTACCGATATTGCTGCTTGTCCAGATTCAATAACTGGCAAATACCTAGCTGGCAAACTAAGCATCCCTGTTCCGGAAAAGCGTCGCCCGGGAAACAGAAAGTGGATCCAGGTGATGGGAGCACGCGAGCACAACCTGAAAGGAATTGATGTCCAAATCCCACTGGGCAAATTCGTATGCATAACAGGTGTCTCTGGCTCCGGAAAGAGCTCTTTGGTTGAAGACATTCTTTACCGTGGTGTAGCTCACCAGCTGTACCAAGCAACCCGACGGCCAGGTGATCACGACAGTATCTTGGGGGTTGAGCACATAGACAAAGTAATCGAGATTGACCAATCACCCATAGGTCGCACTCCTCGCTCTAATGCTGCCACTTACACGAAAGTATTCGACGATGTTCGCTCACTGTTTGCACGCACACCAGACGCTCGACTAAGAGGATATACCGCGGGAAGATTCAGCTTTAACGTTAAGGGAGGGCGCTGCGAGGCATGCCAAGGGCAGGGCAAAGAGAAGATTGAGATGCACTTCCTGCCGGACATATACGTGCCTTGTGACGTGTGCAAAGCAACACGTTACAACAAAGAGACCTTACAGGTGAAGTACAAAGGCAAATCAATCGCTGATGTCCTATCAATGTCAGTGGAAGAGGCCCTCAGCTTTTTCTACAACATTCCACGAGTGCGCAATAAACTGCAGACTCTGTACGACGTAGGTTTATCATATATAGAGCTTGGTCAGCCAGCGCCCGAACTGTCGGGGGGAGAGGCACAGCGGATAAAACTATCCAGAGAGCTATCGAAAAGATCGACAGGCAAAACCTTGTACATACTGGACGAACCGACTACTGGTCTACACTCCGCCGATGTGGAGAAACTCCTAGAAGTATTACATCGTTTAGTCGAATCCGGAAACACTGTCGTAGTGATCGAGCACAATCTAGACGTGATCAAGACAGCCGATTGGATAATTGACATGGGGCCAGAAGGAGGAGACGGTGGAGGACACATCATTGCCACCGGGACGCCAGAGGAAGTAGCCCACATCGAGGGATCATATACCGGCAAGTATTTGCTAAATATCCTTGAGCTTCAATCAGAACAAGAACAGGCTGTATGATAAAAGTAACTGGATCTTGTGTGCCGTAGCATTAGCTAAGAGCAGTAAACCACTTCTATCAACGAAAAGTGCATTTTGTAAGCCCGCATTTTTCTATTTATCAGGATCTTCATCGGTTAAAGCGGGTAACAACCGCGGCTGACCGTAACTGAAAACACCTTCTCTTGCTTCCTGGAGCTGCTCCAGGCCGCTACGAAATACTTGATGCTTAATGGAGCTGGGGCTCCGAGGCTGGATGATTTTTTCTGTTGTAGCGTGGTAGCTCGCCTGCCACGTTGAGATGTGTCCGCGCCACCCCAACTACACAAACGCTGCCTTCATTCTATTGATAGGGGTAGCGTGGTAGCTCGCCTGCCACGTTGCTTTGCTAAGCCTTATCCCATGATCCTTGATCCCTACTAAAATGAGAGATCTGTTACCTGGCCCAAGGAAGCAAAAGATTGCTAGCACTTAATACCGTCATTAGCCACTAAGCACATCAGCACAAAAACTCAGATTATCTGCCAATATCGTGATTCTTCAAGCGATAGATAACCTCAAATGAATTAAACAGGTCCAGGTACTGCTCCAATAGGCGAGTAAGGAGGAAGCCATTTTCCACAGCTTTTCTCGCTGCCGCGCCCATCTCTTGACGGAGATCCTCATCATCTAGAAGCTGCACAATTCGCTCGGCCGCCTCATCTATGGACGATACCAGGAATCCATTAACCCCATCTTCTATCTGATAACGGATACCACCAACATTTCCTCCGATCACCGGGGTTCCTTTCCACATCGCCTCGGCAACCGTCAAGCCGAAGCCCTCGCGGATAGATTTCTGCAGCACAACCGCCGCTTTGCGTTGCAGGGCATTAACCAGGGCAGTATCCTCGCGGGACAAGATCAAGATCCGTTCCTCTCGTTGATCGAGCAGCGACTTATAAACCTTCTCCCCATCCGGATCATCTGTTGCCGCGTTTCCCAGAAGCACAAGCGTGGCCTTTACCCCCATGTTGCGCGCTTGCTTGAAAGCTTGGATAACCCCTTCGGGGTCTTTCCATCGGTCAAAGCGAGAGATCTGAACCACTAATGGCAGGTCGGTTGGAATGTTGTAATGATCAAGGCGCTCGTTCATTTCCGCTTCGCTCAATTCCCTGTTCTTAATGGAAAAGGGATCAATGGCAGGCATGAAGAACAACTGGGGAGTATCCAGCTCTTGCCTATACTCAGGTATGCTAAACACTAGAGCATCGTATTGCTCGATAAATTCACCCAAATAACTCCATAGATCATGTTGAGGATGGGTTAGATCAAGGTGACAGCGCCAGATCCAGGGACCCTTTTTCTTGTAGTGCTCAATAAGCGCCAAGGGTTGTGGATCATGAATTATCACGATATCGTGGGTTAAGTGGTTTCGGACCGAGTTTTCATAGATAACCGACTTGTATATCTCCATCTTACGGGCACTAAGGTTGATTCCACCCCCTTGTAGGGCGTTATGCATCTTCTTGGTTATGGAGAAGAAATCAGGCGATCCCTGAATCACACGCCAGCCAGTATTGATCCCAACACTCGCCATAAGCATCGTCAATGAGGACAGAAGCTCCGCTACCCCACCACCATAGTAGGTAGAGTTGACATGAGCAACGTGGATGTCTCTGAGCTTAGAGGCTTTTTGTTTTATCCGTGCAACAGTATCCGGACCGACAAATTGTTCATAGTCATCTACTTGTACTAACTTAGGATGGTTCATGTGGCCTTATCCTCCCCTTACCCTAGCGGAACACATGGGTGTCGCAGCTTTTCTCAGTCATTTTATAGACTCATCATATAGTGTCAAGATTTTCTTCTGGCTGCTTAGCATGGAACAATGATATTCATTGGTAGTAAGCTTCACTTAAGCCTTGGCTTTGGTTAGAATAGGCGAAATAAATTCACAAAGGAGAAGAAAATGAAAAAAGGAATCATGATCACAATGCTGCTTGTCTTATTTGCAGCTTTATCTTCCGTTGCCACCTGCGGGTACACTTACGGCGTATATTACGCGAGTTTTGCTGATCAGGATACAGCCCTCGTAATAATGAATTCTGGCGGCAGCAGTACCTACTACACCCTTAAGGTATACGATTCCCGTGGCTCATTGATAGATGCTGTGTCTGAAGATCTAGAACCATTCGAATCTGATTACCGAATCATGAGCAACATTGCAGGAATCACAGATAATTCGTGGGGATTGGCAATTTTGGAAACGCCAGGAATACTTACCATAGGCGTGGAAACCTTTATCGGAGAGGATTGGCTGGCATCAGATAACGTCATCGATCCTATACCAGATACTATCGATTATTCCTACTACTGGTATGGTCTCAACTATTCAAACACATCTAGTCAAGCAACCGGTATAGCTATTGTTAACCCTAATGACTCTCCAGCAGCAGCGACTCTGACATTCTACGACTCGTCAGGGGAAATACAGTACACCGACGATGTAATTCTTGATCCGCATCAAACAGAGTATTGCTTGACCTCAGAGGTGCTCAGTAGCATGGCCTCAATGTGGGGTGCTCTGGATGTGCGCGGCACAATGCCCCTGATCCTTGTGGCAGAATATTTCAGCGGCGACGAAACACTAGTGAACGTAGACCAAATCACCCATGCTTACTTCAGCGAGTGATAAATTGGTGAAGGTAGAACAGCAGACGCATTTGACGGTGATCAGTTAACGCCGTTATAGAAACCAGCCTAAGGGAAGACAATAACGAAAGACAGGATGATATATCGGTTGCCAGCCTGCTCTTAGGATGTCAACAGAAGAGGGCCCGCAAGGGCCCTCCTTGAAACATCACAAGGTCTATCCATCCTACAAGCCAGGTGTCCCGCAGCAACTATCGTTTATATCAATTGTACCGTAGGCCGTAGCTCGAGTCCCTGAATCATCGGTTACTGTGAGGCTAATAATGTATCTTCCGCTCTTCGTATATGTGTGTGTAACGTGAGCACCTGCCGCAAGCTCTCCGTCACCAAAATCCCATTTATAGTATACTATAACACCCTCAGCAGCACGGGAGGAGGAACCATCCAGCTCAATGGGCACTCCAACTACCCAGCCTTTGCAGGGGGGCAGTCCTGTTATGACCGCAAGGGGGGCATCGACTCCGCAACCAATGCCATACGGCTGCACATTTAGTCCGTGACGCACAATAGTCGTCGCCCCGTAGTTATCGGTAGCAGTAAGCGTCACTATGTGGTATCCGAGATCGCTGTAGGAATATGTCACCTCAACACCGGAGCCTGTGTTCCCATCCCCGAAATCCCAGTCGTAAGAAACGATCGTACCATTAGGATCGTAGGAATCTGTAGCATTAAAGGAAACATCATTGCCTTCTACGGGCTCATCAGTATTCATGTAGAAACTGGCCACTGGAGCTGGATTAGTAACATTGATTAACGCCTTCTCATAGTTCAACTTACCTTTATTATCAGTAACCGTTAGCTTAACCAGATAACTACCAGGGTACTCGTAGTTGTGGGTAACGGCTACTCCAGTTGCCGGATCTGGGGCATTCAGGTCTCCAAAGTCCCAGTAGTAGGTCTTGATTTCGCCGTCATCATGAGAGTTATGAGCGCTAAACTTAACCTTTAAAGGAGCGTAACCTTCCTCTACAGAAGCGTCAATTACCGCTTCGGGAACATCATTCATTATATTAGTTATCGCGTCGTTCAGCGCGCAGCTACTGAGAAGAACTGGAAGAGTGATAATCAGGAGCACAGCTAGTTTCTTCATTTATGGCCTCCTGCGTACCATTCTGTATCGCTTTCTAGGTCAGCGTTGCATGGCGGACCACCCATCACTATTACCGGATCTACGTATGTTGTTTTTCCCCCATCGTTATCCGTAACTGTGAGCGCAACGTTGTATATCCCTGCCCACAGATAGCGATGCTCGACTATCATGCCATCGTTTTTCCATCCGTCACCGAAGTTCCAACTGTAAGAGACAATCTCCTCATCATCTGTAGACTCTGATGCATCAAATGTGATCCACTCACTTGCTCCCACAATGTATTCACCGTCAAGATCGCTCTTGGGAGAGTAGGAAAACGATGCTGTAGGAGGTATGTTAAGAGCCTGTACAGTCATGGAGCTTGAGTTCGATGACCCGTCATTACCAATAACGGTTAGCAATACACTGTATAAACCATTCTCAGTATAGTCGTGCGTGACCTGCGGTCCATTTCCTGATCCGCCATCACCGAAGTCCCACAAGTAAGATTCTATCTCACCATTAGGATGGTAAGATAGGGTTCCATCGAACTTTGCGGTGAATGGTATAATTTCTTCTACTTGTGAGGCACTGAAGATCGCTTTAGGCGCAGATTGCGTGTCTCCAAAGCAACCTGTAATTGCTAGAGCGACGAGGGCCAGCATCCCCAGCAGAAGACAGAGCCTTATCGGTTTCATTTCACTACTCCTTTCTCCGCTACAGGGAGATATTGATGTCCAACGCGATGGTGAATTTGACCGTTATTCCACTAAGGTCAGCCACCTCTGTTGTGCCGTCTCCGTCGAAATCAAACCCATTACCGTTACTGTCTCTGAGGTGCTGCACAGTCAGTGAACGGTAAAGAACCGATGTACCTACCTTTATCCAATCAGCAATAGGAAAAGAAAGAGACATACCACCCTCGATACCAAAACTCGACCCGTTGTAGTGTCCATCGCCATGGGGAAGATCAATAGAAATAGGGGGGTATGAGCTAGGCATTTGGAAAGTGATCGCTGTTTGAAACCCAGAATAGTAATAACCAATCCCAAGATCAGCTACCAGTCTAAGCCCCACATCAAGGAATATGAACTTTCCTGACGCAAGTAGGCCAATGCTCTGAGCCTTCAGGTCAAGTGACACGTCAGAAGACTCAGTAACGCTTACGGTTTCATACGTGCCGGAAGTAGCAGTTGTGGCCTTAAAATAAGTAAGCTCCCCGCCCAGCGCTAAGCGATCGGTAATCCAATAGCGCTCCCCAGCGCTGTAGGCAAGGCCGCTCCCCAAATGGGGAAGTTGCGCCACCTCTCCTTCAAACCGAGGATCGTCATTGAGGTCGCGAATGATGTTGTTTACTGTATCGATCCCGTCATTTATGCTGCCCAGAGTCGCGGCAGATGGTCCCGCGCCGGCGAAGAACTCCAGCGGTTCTGCAACTGCCAGCGTTCCCCATAGGAGCGTGATTACTGTCACAGTCACTAGCCCCTTCATCGTATCCCCCTTTTCCAATTTTTCTGGGCCAGGTGAGGATTCCATTACATAACGGGAATACTCCTCTCACCACCCGTATGACCAGGATAAGGGCTTGCTTCCGGGTGGCGTAGGTCATCCCTCCGGCTGGGATTGGATGTAGTTCAGGATGTAGCTGGACTTATGTCTCTTGCATCGATGACCGCAGGGCGCTGATTGCCTGTTCTATGTCTGCTGAGTCAATATCAATGTGCGTCACCATGCGCATCTGGTTTGAACTTCCAAGCGAATTCGCCAGGACACCGCGATCGCGCAGACGCAGTGACAGTACATCTGCGTCTAAAGAGCTATCGCCAATTGCTGCTCCGTCCACGGTAAAATAGACAAGATTGGTCGGGTTTTTAGATGGCACATGGGAAGTGCAGACAAGCCCGGGAATAGAGTCTATCCCCTCAGCAAGCCGGACGGCATTAGAGTGATCTTCTGCTAAACGATCAACATTGTGCTCAAGCGCAAATATCCCGGCCGCAGCAATAATACCAACCTGTCGCATGCCTCCTCCCACTACTTTGCGCATTCGAACAGCTCGCTCAATGAAGGCATTGCTACCACAGAGAATTGAACCCACAGGCGCGCCTAATCCCTTGGAAAGACATATCATTACGGAATCCACGTTCCGGGTTAAATCGCACGGATTCACACCAAGTGCAATAGCTGCATTGAACAGACGAGCACCATCAAGGTGCACCTTCATCCCATAGGTATGGGCAAGATCTGAGGCAGAATCTATGTAATCGGCAGCTATCGCCGTTCCTCCACAACGATTATGCGTGTTCTCCAAGCATAACAAACGACTAGTAGGAAAGTGCACGTCTTCTTTGCGGATAGCATCATCTATTGCATCTAGATCTATGGCCCCATCTTCCTGGTTTCTTAGGATGTGGGTATGCACTCCCGCTAGACCCGCTGAGGCCCCGCCTTCGTACAGAAACGTATGGGCAAGATGACCGAGGATCATTTCATCTCCGCGTCCCGCATGAGATAGAATGGCTGCAATATTTCCCATAGTGCCGCTAGCAACAAACAAACCAGCTTCCATACCGACCTTTTCAGCCATCATCTCCTGCAAGCGGTTGACCGTCGGATCCTCACCGTATACATCATCGCCAACTACAGCCCTCGCCATGCCCTCTCGCATCTGTTCTGACGGCTTTGTAACGGTATCACTGCGTAGATCGATAAACTCCATTGCTTCTCCTTTTAAGTCCACTATAAGTGTTTCCAAGACGTTGGTTACCTTCGCATCATTCTAAGTAGAAGAATAGCTCTATACTGGACTTTCGGCAAGCAACTAAATAGGCAGAAGGCACAAAAAGCCTAGATAACAACCAAGCTCAGTCAAACACAATGACTAAAACCAGGCACAAGATAACTTTCAGATGATCTACAAAAAGGCCAAACTAAAGACAAAAAAATAACAGCATCTCTGTTAACTGACTATATGTGCTACTAGAAGCTTACTAAAGGCTAATTATCTGCTAGCAACAGGAGCAATATGCTCAGCCAACACCAGCCGCGATGCAACGTCATGGAATATAGCTCCCGCAGTGTATCCACCCCACTCAGGGGTAGTTTTCACTTCATCAAGCACAATAAGCGCCAGATACCCCGGGGCTTTGGCAGGGAAGAAACCTGCAAACAGTGAGGTATACTTCCCCTCTACATATCCCCTTCCAGCAACAGCTTTCTGAGCTGTACCTGTCTTTCCGGCAACCTCGAATCCGGGTACATTCGCCCACGTCGCTGTCCCGTCTTCAACCACTGCACGCATCAGATCGCGCATAGTGGCACAGCTCTCTGAGCTAGCGACCCTACCCAGCACCGTTGGTAACAAAGTGCTATCGTTTGCTACCTGCTTGACAATATGGGAAGCAAGGACTTGACCTCCATTAGCGATAGTTCCCATTGCTTGAGCAAGTTGAATTCCAGTAACTCCCACAGATTGACCAATTGATGCCGAAGCAAGGTCAAGATCAGACCACTTCTTGGCATCACGCAAGATACCATTTACTTCTCCTGGAAGCTCTATACCTGTTGCCACGCCAAATCCAAGGCCCGATAACATATCATAAAGCTTGTCTTTACCCAACATCTGTGCGACTCGAATCATCGCTACGTTAATCGAGTACTGGATTGTCTTAGCAAAGGTTACCGTCCCGAATGACTCGTTGTCAGAGTTGTGGATAACGTGCCCAGAAATGTATATTCCGTCATTTCCATTGAACGTATCCCCAGGCGTAACCACGCCTAAGTCTAATGCTGCAAGACCAGCAAAGGCCTTAAAGGTTGAACCAGGTTCGAACATAAAGCCAGTGGCCAAGTTCTTCCTCTGTTCCGCCGTTGACTGCCAGAAACTGTTTAAGTCATATCGACGATCTTGTGCCATAGCCAGCACTTCGCCAGTGTTGGGGTTAAGTAGAACCAAAAAGCCAGTGTTGGCGCGAAATCGATTTACTCCACTGTCAATTTCCTCTTCACACATGAACTGCAAATTGGAGTCTATAGTAAGATAAACGTCAGCTCCAGGCTCTCCTTGTTGCAGGGTTTCCGTATCATAAGTTCTGCCATCTGCTCCCTTCACAACGTGGACTTGCGCGCTTGTCCCCGAGAGCTGTTCATCGTAAGCAAGCTCAATTCCCTCAAGCCCATGACCATCTGTGCCGACAAAACCAATGATGTTGGAAGCAAGATCCCCTTGAGGATAACAGCGCTTCCAGGTGTCAAAGAAGATAAGCCCATTTGCGTTTGCCTCTTTAACACGCCGGCGTATTGATTCCGATGCTTGCAGTTCCACGCTTCGGTCGATCCATGTAAAATACCTTGGTTGATAGATAAGTTCCCTTATTTTATGTATCGATAGATGTAGCTCCTCTGACAGCACCTCACATATAGCCTCTGGGTTAGTCATGTTGAAACTATCGATAGCTATAGCTGATGCCTTAACATCATAGGCAAGCGCAACGCCATTACAATCGTAGATCGTTCCCCGGCGAGGCAATAGCTCGACAGTCTGCTCTTGAATGGCTGTGGCTAAGCCCAGCCACTGATCGTGCTGGAATACTTGTAACTGGACAAGGCGCCCTACAATCACAAGTCCACCAATAGCTAACAGCGCCACAATGATCCAAGCACGGCCCGGCATCTTGTCATTCTTGTTTTGAGGATGGTGCAATGTATACATAGCCTACGTCAGTCGGTTCGCTCATACCAAGCTTTTCACGAGCGATGCGCGATACGCGTTCCAGTGAGAACGCCTCCCCGATCTGAAATTCAAGCCAGCTATTCACCTCCTGGATTGAGGTGATCGTATGTTTCATGCTTTCACGTTGAGCAGTTAAAGCAAGAATTCTTGTTTCCTGCCATACGTAAAGGAAACAGGCTCCCGCAACTATTGCGGCAACGCATATAATTGCTAGCGTTGCACGTGGCCAGCTTCCTGCAAGCTCATGGGAAGTGCTGTACCGCCAACGCAACGGATAACTAATCGCTGTTGCTCTCTGCCTTTCCATCTTCATCTCAAGTTAAGGGAGAACGCGGTCTGTGAGCGGGACACTTGTCGCCAAATGATGCGAATTAGATTACCTTCAATGCTACCGGCAGATCATGGTTGTAATGCGTTGCCGATCAGGTCTTCCATTTTACGAATCGTCTTCTCTGCAAAAGCAATCTAGCAGGGCATTCACCAAAGAAGCTTCTTCTAGAACTCGACTATTAATGCAAGAACAAAAGCTTCTAAATGATGATTCCAACACGGTAGCTATGTATGCCAATCGGCATACATAACCCGGAAGACAAATCAACGTGGTAGGCAATCCAACGTGGCAGACAAGCTGCCACGCTACAGAAGAACGGTATCTTTCACATCTTGCGTAGCGTTGGAGCTGGTCTCCGACGTTGCGGTCCTACGATGTTGCGGGCATAAATCTTAACGTGGCAGACAAGCTGCGCACGCTACAAAAAAGCTACATGGGAAACATAATCTACTTATGCTTTGGCGGTCGAATGAACCCCTGCTTCATCAGGTAGTCTAGTATGATCTTTGCATTCTCCTCAGGTGTGTTATTAACGGTGTCCAGTTCTATCTCAGGGTAAAGTGGGGCCTCATACGGGTCGTCTATCCCGGTGAATCCTTTGATCTCTCCTCGACGGGCTTTGGCGTACAGGCCTTTGTGATCCCTTTGCTCACAGACTTCCAGCGGGGTATCTACAAATACCTCTACAAACTGATCCTCACCAGCCATGCGCCTTACATCACCTCTGGTAGCGCGATATGGGCTTACCGCCGCACATACAGCGGTGCCTCCGTGTCGCACAATCTCCGAAGCAACGAACCCAATGCGCCGAATATTGATGTCTCTGTCCTCTTTGCTGAATCCCAATCCTTTAGAAAGATGAGTTCTCACCACATCGCCATCCAGTACTGTTACTTGACGTCCGTGTTCCATTAGCTG
>JAGYNL010000040.1 GCA_018399865.1 Candidatus Bipolaricaulota bacterium
CCTGAGCTGGCTGTCTATAGAAGCGTCTGCTGATTTCCTGCGAAGGGACCACGCACAGGTGTAGTACTAGGCTGAGGATCAATCTAGCAATCATTTAACCTAAATAAGCCCTGCACGAATACCCCTTGGCTGAAAATTCAACACAAGCTAATCATGGTTTTCGATAATATACTTATCACATAAGGGCTAGATGATTTGTGGTATTATCGTATGTGGAGGGTCAACATTGAGAACGTTTCTGTGCGTACCGCTGCAAGCAGATATCAAAGATCATATTGCATCTACTGCCCATGAACTGCAAGAGCGTATGGATACACGCGCATCATGGGTTCAGCCACAAAATTACCACGTGACCATTCGTTTCCTGGGGGAAATTGATCCCTTGCTTACCGTTAACCTAAGGGATGCTTGCCACAATGTCACGTCTCAAATACCCTCCTTCGAGATATCAATAGACAAATTAGGAGCCTTTCCAAGCCTGGATAGGCCGCGTGTCATATGGGTGGGAGGAAAAGCACCGGAGCCTTTCCGCGCGCTTCTTTCACTTCTAGACTCACAGTTATTTGAGCTTGGTTTTCCACACACCCGACAGGAGACTCTTGCTCACATAACCCTGGCCCGTATCAAAGGGCACGTTCATACGCCGCTAGATCAAATAGCACAGCGAATCAAAAATCCGAAATGGATGGTGAAGGCAGGTAGCTTAGTATTGATGGAGAGCGAACTCACTAAGAATGGCCCCATCTACTCACCCCTGTTCACACTACCGCTAGTAAACGGAGAACCGAAGCCTGGAGGAAAGAAGGAAGATGCCATTTGAATACCTCGACCACACATCAGATATCTGTATTCGGGCAACAGGTAAGAGCTTAAGTGAAGCTTTTTGCGAAGCTGCTCGGGCCATGTTTAACCTGATGGTAGATATAAAACAGGTATCGCCAAAAGAAGCAGTCAGCATAAGTATCAGCGCACACAGTGTCGAAACCCTTTTGGTGGAGTGGCTAGGGGAGCTACTAAGCAAGAAGGACTTAAGCGGCCTTGTCTTCTCCGAGTTTTACGCCTCCATAACAGAGAAACAAGACGAATGCACCCTTTCGGGATCGGCTCATGGAGAAGCCTTCGACGCATCCCGGCACGACCCAAGAACCGAGGTTAAGGGAGCAACCTATGCTGGCCTTCATGTTTGGCAAGAAAGAGGACAATTCATTGCCAAGTGCGTTGTTGACGTGTAGGAGGTGAAAATGACAGAGAATCTAGAACTAGAAAGGTTATCTGAAGCAGAGTGGTTACTTACCAAAAAAGGAGAAATGCGCGTACCAGGTCGGGTAATCGCTGATGAACAGACCATAGAACAACTTCGTCAAGATCTGGCCGATAAGAAGGAATGGAACGCATTACGGCAGCTACGCAATGTCGCATGTCTGCCCGGTATTGTTAGCGAAGCCATCGCTCTTCCGGACGTTCACCCAGGCTATGGCTTCCCAATTGGTGGTGTGGCTGCTTTTGACGCTGCAGAAGGAGTGGTAGTGGTCGGCGGTGTTGGCTTTGACATAAACTGCGGCGTGAGGCTTCTTTCTACTCCGCTTGATCGCGCTGCATTAACGTCCCGTGCCAATGACGTATCGAGAGACCTATTCAATACCGTCCCGGCAGGGATAGGCTCGGAAGGCAAGCTCCGTCTCACCATGAGAGAAATCGACGATCTACTTGAGCAAGGAGCAGGTTACGTCATAGAACGGGGATACGGTCTACCTGAAGATATCGAGTTTATCGAGGAAAACGGCTGTATCCCCAACGCCGACCCGAGCGCAGTAAGTGAAAGCGCCAAGCAAAGGCAGTTTCGCCAGGTGGGAACACTTGGAGCCGGAAATCACTACGTGGAGGTTCAGGAAGTAGAAGAAATCCTAGATCAAGAGGCAGCAACGATGTACGGACTTAGAACGGGCCAGATCGTGGTGTCAATACATACAGGATCACGCGCCCTGGGTCATCAGATTGGACAGGATTACCTGAAGATAATGGATGAGGCAAGTAGGAAATATGATATTCCAGTACACGAGCGGGAACTGGTTTGCGCTCCGATTTCCAGCCCCGAAGGCAACCGTTACCTGAGCGCTATCGCCTGCGGTGCAAACTGCGCCTTTGCTAACCGTGAGGTCATTACCCACCTTATTAGATCCGTTTTTCATCGCATTTTTGGGATGTCGCCGGCAAGCGTGAGAACGGTGTATGACATAGGACACAACAACGCCAAGTTTGAGGAGCACAAAGTGGCTGGAGAAGTACGGCGCCTTCTAGTCCATCGCAAAGGATCAACTAGGGCTTTCGGACCAGGTCGTGAAGAATCACCTCCGAAGTACCGCAGCGTAGGTCACCCCACTCTGGTCGGCGGGACCATGGGGACATCCTCCTACGTAATGCGGGGCACAGACTTGGGAATGGAAAAAGTGTTCGGAAGTGGCATCCACGGCGCAGGGCGAGCCCTCTCTCGAAAGAAAGCAGCAAAGAAATACTGGGGCGAAGAGATCCAAAGCAACCTCTCAAATCAGGGTATCATATTGCTTGCTCACAGCAAGCGGGGTATAGCTGAAGAGGCGCCAGGGGCATACAAGGATGTGGAAAGCGTGGTAAGCGCCGCAGTTCATTCTGGAATCAACAAAGCGGTAGCAAGACTAGTTCCCATGATCGTCATCAAGGGGTGAACAAAGACAACTATTGGCCAACCCGAAGATGACACATGCGAAAATGCGAGCCTTGGGCAAGCTTTGCTTACAACACGATGGTCATTTTTGGTGCCGAGAGAAGGATCGCGAGTTATGAACTATAGCTCTTGCCAATTTTGCGGGATCATGTTTTACCGTTTGCTTACCGGAAAGCTCAGCAAAACCAATAAGATCAGCAGTAACAACTTCGATATGGTACTTGTTCTCTTCGGCTAGATCATTTATGACCGGTTCTGCTGCCTCTGCTTTGTACCTACTAATAAACTCTTCAGGGGGAAGAGCATGATTAACGAGCAGCTTTTCAAAACACCCAAGATCTACATACTCTGCTAGCGCCTCTAGATGATCCAGAAGAGAGAATCCATCAGTTTCTCCTGGCTGAGTCATCAGGTTTCCAATCACGATCTTCTCCGCAGCTGATCTTCTTATACCATCAGCTATACCTTCCACAAGCAGATTGGGAACGATACTAGTGTACAAACTTCCTGGACCCAGCAAAATCAAATCCGCAGATTCAATTGCCTCTAGCACTCGATAGTAAGGCTTAACACTTCTTTTGGATAGTTCAATACACTTGATCCTGCGGGGATCGGCAGTGATTCCGCTTTCCCCCTCCACCCAATTTCCATCCTCCATCTGGGCTCGAAGGTGAGCCTTTTCTAAGGTTGCAGGAACAACTTCCCCGCTCACGTTTAGAATGTAGCTCATTTCCTCCACTGCTCGGTCAAAACCGCCGGTTGCCTGTTCCAGTCCTACGAGGAGAATGTTTCCCAGCGAATGACCCGCTAATTCAGAAGTTCCCCAGAACCTGTGCTGAAAGAGCTTTGCCATACGCTGCTCATCTTGCGCAAGAGCCAGAATGCAATTACGGATATCCCCCGGAGGCAAGACGTCAAGATCATTCCTAAGCCTACCTGAGCTACCACCGTCATCCATCACCGTCACTATAGCGGTGATATTAGATGTCTCTTCCTTCAGTCCGCGCAACAAGGTAGATAGCCCAGTTCCGCCGCCAATGGCAACTACCTGCGGGCCTCGCTGTAATACACGAGTGCGGTAGATGATCTGAGAAGGTTTCTCATCGCGTCCGGGCGCAATGCCACGCGCCAGCGAACGTACTAAGCGAAAAAGCGCATAAGAGAAGCCTGCTATTCCAATCAAAAACTCAAAAGCAATAATCAGGCCTTGCATTTGTGGTGATTTTGGAATATAGCTGTAAAGCTGGCTTACCCACTGCTTTCCCACGCTGCTTAAGATAGCAAACACGATAAGCATCATAGAAAGCGTCGCTAGAAGGCCCCAACGCTTAACCCGCATTCCTGGATGAAGCCAACGTATGGCCTTCCTAACCCTGCCCATTAACGCCAGCAGATACTCGTACGCGTCCCTGGCCAACGATTTCCTCCAAACCACGTTGCAGCTCCAACGTGGGGCTTACAGAATAACCCTTACCTGCACGAACCAGAAATCTCCTATCTGCTGAGTCGACACGCAGCGTAAGCGGCGCATTACCTGGATATCGGCAAAGGAAAGACTGCAGCTTTGCCAGCCAGTCAGGGTCTATCTCCTCCTCAGTAAGGGTTACGTTTACGGAGAGGCCCACCTTCTCCGCCAGTAGCTCTAGAGCAAGGACCTCTTCGGCAACAAGGTTAATTTCCCCGTTTCTCCTGCCCGCAGACACACGCAGCGCAATGAACCGGTCAGCGTCAATGGAGGCGGAAGCAGCCTGCAGGACACGAGGAAACACTGTCACCTCTGCTTTGCCATTCCCGTCGCTAATGGTGACGAATGCCATTTGGTCACCATTCTTCGTCGATATGCGTCGCATCGCGGTAATCCAACCACCAATGATCGCTTCCTCCCGCTCGCGCATGCTGCTAATACTTGACAGTGATCGGCAATAAAGTGAGATTACGTCGCGATATTGATCGAGTGGGTCAGCGCTGATGTACAAGCCCAGAAGCTCCTTCTCAAACTCAAGCAGATCGCCTGACGGAAACTCATCTTCAGACACAGCCGGATCGACAGTCTCGGTTTCCAAGTCGCCAAAAAACGACTGTTGTCCGCTTTGCCGTTCGTGGCGAGCAACTTGCATTATCTCTATTCCTTGCGCCAAATGCATTAGCAACCCGCGCCTTGATGCCCCCAGGCCATCGAACGCTCCTGCCTTGATTAACGCCTCCAATGTATCTCGATCTACCCAATCGGTGCATCGACATAGGTCAAAGAATGAGGAAAAACCGTTCCCACGAACCGAGAGAATAGACTCTATAGCCCCTTGGCCGACATGCTTGATCGCCGCCAACCCAAAGCGAATCCTAGAATTGGAAACCGGCGTAAAGCCAGCTTCGCTCTCATTGATATCGGGAGGAAGCACCTCTATTCCCATACGTCGACATTCCCCAATATAGGATGCCACTTTTTCTAGATCCCCCTGTACACTGGCCAGCAAACTGGCCATGAAGTATGTGGGATAGTTCGCTTTCAGGTAGGCTGTCCAATATGAGATGAAAGCGTAGGCTGTGGCGTGTGACTTATTGAAGCCGTAGCGTGAAAACTTCTCCATATCACTGAAGCTCTGTACAGCGATCGGTTCAGAAATTCCCTTGCTTGCGCAACCTTCCATGAACTTCTCCCGCAAGCTCGCCATTATAGCTTTGTTCTTCTTTCCCATTGCCTTACGCAAAATATCTGCCTCGGCAAGGGAGAAACCAGCCAGCGCTTGCGCCAT
>JAGYNL010000041.1 GCA_018399865.1 Candidatus Bipolaricaulota bacterium
TTTGAGACTCCGCCCACTGTTGAACTAACCCATAATCCGCCTTACTACAGAGAACTCCTGGAGCAATATGGACTAGCCAAAGCAAAGGATTATCTGGCTTACATGATTACTATATCGGATGATCCGGATGCTAGATTAAAGCAAATTGTGGAAGAGGTGCGTAACCGACGTCGGATCGAGACACAGATGATCGACCTTTCCAAAACCCGCTCTGAGGTTGATAAGATTGTGAAGATCTACAATGAAGCCTGGGCTGATAACTGGGGATTCTTGCCCTTAAGAGACTCTGAGGCGGCAGCTATGGCGGATAGCCTAAAGCTGGTTGCTGATCCTGGTCTCATCCGGTTTGCCTACGTAGATGGAAACCTTGCGGCTGTTCTCGGCGCACTTCCTGATCCTAATGTTCCACTCCGCCCACGTTGGAACCGTTGGCGGGACACTGATGCGGTTCGTGTTGCTCGCCTTTTGCGGACTAGAAATCGCATAAAGAACACTCGCTTGATGTTCTTTGGCATTCGTCCGCAGTTCAGGAAGTTGGGAGTGGATGCTGTGCTTTACCACGAAGTACTGGCGTATGCTTTAAGTCATGGGTACGAGACTTGTGAGCCATCAATGCTTCTTGAGGATAACGCTCTGGTGCTTCGCGCATCTGAATATATGGGTGGGCGTCTCTATAAATCGTGGCGTATCTATGAAATGTCAATAGACGGGTCATGACTTGCACTAGGCTAATACCCCTCGTATAGTCGCATGCATGTATGGTAGCTTATTATAAGGAGGGGTTGTGAACGAAGCCGTCTTGCAATTACTTGAGCTGCAGAGAGTAGATAGCCAGTGTGGCGACCTTGCTTCGCGCATTTATGGTTTGGAAGCGCAGAAAGAGCAGCTTCGCAGTAGAGTCGAACAGGAACGCTCGGCAGTGGAAAAAAGCGCCACGTATCTGAATGAACTGCAGCACAATAGCCGGATGATGAATCTGGAAGTGGATAAACTTGACGAGCAGATCCGGGACTATCAGCATCGGCTAGACACTGGGATAATTAGCTTCAAAGAGATGGAGTCACTACGTACTAAGATCATCAACCAGCGAAAGCGGATGGAAGAAATGGAGGATGAAGCTCTGCTGCTGATGAATCAAATTGAAGAAACAGCTTTGGAACACAGCAAAGAAAAGGAACGACTGGCGGCGCGTGAAGCTGAACTAGGTACCGAGATAGCTAAACTTGATGAATACACCACCCAGGTTAAGGGTGAGCTTGCTTCTCGGCAAGAAGAGAGGGATGGGCTGATTTCCAGGATAGCTGTACACGCTGTTCAGCAATACGAACACCTACACGCCAGGTTTGAAGATCCAGTGGTTCCGATAGAAAACGGCGTATGTGGGGGATGCAAATTGTCAGTTAGTGGCACAACAATTGAAAGGGCGCGCGACGGTATGGAGATTGTGACGTGCGAGAACTGCTCACGCATAGTCTACGCCCCTTAACTGGCGCGCTACTATGTATACTCATTATTCTTCCCCTTTTTGCTTATATTAGCTATAGTCTTCCTCTTCCTATCGGAGCGCTCAATGATTACGGTAATGTCCTTGATCGTCATGGTAGAGAGAAGATAAACAATCTGATAGACGATGCCAGGGGGCGTTACGGGATAGAAGTTAGCATTCTTGCCTCGTGGGAAAATCCGTATGATAGCGTAGACCGTTACACATACGCGATTCAGAATTACTGGGGACTAGCTGCAGGTAACACTATTTTGGCTGTCTTTCTCAAAGCGGAAAGCAATTGGCAAATTAGAGTGGTAAGCGGGGAACAAGTCAGAAGAAATTATCCTGATCTTGCCTATACGCTTCAATCGGGGATGAGCGATCTTGTTGAGCATCGGCGGGTGGCAGAGGCAATGGCGGCCCTATTCTCGCAATTGGATAGGGAGATAAACCCCACCAGGACATATAAGGGAACGGAAGGTCGCACATCCAACCGGGCATTATGGATTGTCTTACTCGTTTCCGGGATGGCTGGAGCAGTGTTCTTTGTTAGCCGGCGTATTTGTCCAAGGTGCGGTCGATTATTGAGCCGGCGCACTCGACCTAGTACTGGATTGTACCAACAAGAGAAAGTCATATACTATTGTCGTCACTGTGGCTATACGCGCATTGTAACTAGAAAGAGAGGGCCAAGGGGCCGCGGAGGATAATCCTCTGAGGAAAGTCC
>JAGYNL010000042.1 GCA_018399865.1 Candidatus Bipolaricaulota bacterium
TGGCTTCATTGAGCGCGAGCAAGGCGAAGACATTTTTGTTCATTTCGGAGCAATTCGCGGCGAAGGTTACCGCACATTGAAAGAAGGACAAAAAGTTGAATTCACTGTAGCAAGTAGCGAGAAAGGACCACAAGCACAAGATGTTGTGGTGATTTAGTACAAGTTAGAGATTTCATCTAGCCTCACGCGGCATACCTGCGGGGTGCCGCGTTTTTCTTTGCAATGGGAGAAAGGCTGTGTATGATGCGATCTTTTGCCATAAGGTCGTGCAGTTCACACATGGATCGTCTTCCAAGTACCTGTGCGGAACTTAGCGGCCATTAACGAAGCCAGGGTTGACCAGTATACAAGTTCGGCAAGCCATGCCCCTGTAACTCCCAACCTTGTCCGGATACCTAGGAAATAAGCAACAGGGAGATACAGCAGCAAGCCAGCTACCACTTCAGCTAACATAACAAAGCGCGTATTACCTGCTCCTTGCAGTGATTGTTCCAGTACGAGCGATACTCCCCCGAAAGCCTGGGTTAACCCCAGGAAGATTAACGGTGTTTTCCCAAGGGCTATAACTTCCGCATCGTTTGTATAGATCATGAAGATTGCCCTTGGAAATAGCGCGAAGAACAACCCTATTACGGCCATTAAGTAGGCAGCCAGCTTCGCTGCATCCCAGGCGAAAACCTCTGCTTGGCTTGGCTTCCTTGCTCCCAGGTTCTGACCAACAAGTGTCATTGCTGCCACCCCGATCCCGATCGCAGGCATGATAGATAACCCTATCACTGAGCGGATTATGTTGCTTGCTGCAAGTTCTAGTGTGCCAATTCGAGCAACGATAGAGAAGAAAACAAAAAAGGTTCCGTTTGAGGCAAGTCTTTGTCCCATTACGGGAAGCGAGAGGCGGATGATTGACCTGACATGGAAGATAGCGTGTGCAAAGTCACGATACAGGCCATAAACCAGACGATATTTGCCAAGCAGGCTTACTGCGATCAAGTACAATGAGCCAAGTCCGGTTGCAAGAGTAGATGCGATAGCTGCTCCAGCAATTCCCATTTTGGGAAATCCCAAATGACCAAAGATGAGGAAGTAGTCAAGCAGTATATTGGATATGGTTGTTGTAATCGCTGATACCAGCTGTTGTCTAGTATCTCCCAGACCATTGTAAAGACCCCGGTATACCATGTTCAATAGCAAGAATGCCGATCCTAGGAAGCGGTATCGAAGGTAAATGACCCCTAGTTCAGCTACGTCTCTTTGATTTGACAAAACAGGCGACAAGGACTCAGCGATCCATCCACTGGCTAGTACGAATGGTATACCGGCAGCGAGAGCAAGGATGATTCCAGCATTGAATACCTGTCCGCATTGGAGTAATTGATCTTCACCGTAGCGTCGAGCTATGAGTGCTTGTACACCGATTCCTATTCCAGCTACGGAGAATACGACTGAGAAGTAAGCAACCCCGCTGATTCCAGCTGCGGCAAGCGGAGTTGATCCCAACCGCCCCAGCATCGCGGTGTCGACGACATTGAGTAGGGTAATGGATATCATTCCTAGTGACACAGGATAGGCAAGGCGAATCAACTTGCTCGCCCGTGCAGGATCAAGCTTCATTTTGCCAAGTAGGTTGGAAAAGCGGATCATAGTCATCCGCCCTCCAGCGTTATTCCCCGTCTTCTAAGGCTTCTGGTTTGTACTAATAGGACGCCAAAGATCGCCGCACCCGTTCCCAAAACCTTTAGCATACTAAAAGCTGTTCCCATGACTATCACTTCTGCAAGCAGGGTTATCACTGGGATAAAGCTTGCAGCAGCAGTGACCTGCGTTGCTGATAGATGGGTCAATGCGTAATGCATTGCTAGGAATGCTCCAGCCGAACAGAAGATTCCTAAGAAAAGGATCTCCGATATCTGGATGGCGCTTGCGGTATGCACCCAGCTCCAATCATCCGTTGCCGCCAGAGGGCCGAATACAACAAGGGAAAGCATGAACTGGTAAAGCGTTAACTGCAGTGGAGTAACCCTCTTTAGTACATCCTTGATTAGTACGGTCCGTATAGCAGCGCACATTACTGCCCCAAACACCAGTATATCACCAAGCAAATGTGCGCCAGGCTCGTTCAGCCCAGAGAAGACAAGAAGGAGTATTCCTAGGTAGGTGATTACAAGTCCGATTACCTTTCTCCAAGTAGCTTGTTCCTGATGCTTACCAAGGGCGATCAGGAAGACCGCTGTTGGGATAGCAGCTATAATAACTGAAACGTGGCTTGGTTGTGTATTTGCAACGCCGAATGTCTCAAACAGGAAGTAACCTATAGGGCTGAGAAGCGACAGGCCCGCAAGTACAGCGAGATCTCTTCTAGAAACATAAAGAGACCTTTTTATGTATCCTATCGTCCCAAGCAGTACACTGGCTATGCTAAAGCGGATAAGAAGCAGGGAAAATATCGGCACATGCGAAACAACGTCTTTAATTGCCAGGAAAGATAAACCCCATACAAGCATGGCAAAAGCAAGAGCAAGGTATACAAATATGGACTTATCATCTTTGGTCACCGTTACTCCTTTTGCCTGATAGCTTATTTATGGGGTGAGTCGGATTGTCCATTGTTAAGATAATTTCCGCAACCCGGGCTTCCTTTATATACAAACTGCAGGGCGTGTAGTTAACATATGCCTGTCCAGTGACCCACATAGAAACGGAATCACTGACAAGAGCAGACTCGGTAGCAGGCTAATAATTTAGCTTTGTGGGGGTATTGTCTTGATCTGCAAAATTCCGGCGCCTGTCTTATAGGCGCCTTTGAGCAACCATCATGTCAATCCTGTCTGACAGATCCTCGCCGCGATCCGATATTTCTACAAGTTCCTCAATTAGGCCGTATAGCTGCAGTTTGTGTGCAAGGTCAATATCCATCTTGAATACGGTCTTGATCGCCTCCCGCTCCATCCGGTCTACATCACTCTCGTAAATCTCGATGTGTTTTGTGTGTTCCAAGGCAGCAGGCATGTTTTCAAAAAGCATGTGCATTGCCGAGTGTACCTCGTCCATCATCTGTTTACTTTTCTCGGAGATTCTGTTTATTACTGGAGTAAGCTGCTCGGGAACGCTCACACGTTGAAGGATCAAGTAGTCCAATATTTCTTCACCAGCATTTGCTAGTTTGTCCACCTGTTCGATGATTTGGAGGATATCTCCTCTGGACGTAGCAAGCAGGGCTCCTCCAAGCAGTTTAGCTTCTACCTCTCGCCGAATGTCATCGGCTTTGCCTTCCGCGTTGTGGGTGGCTAGAGCAAACTTACCAGCTGCCTCTGTATCACCAGCTAGGTAAGCTGCAAGGGATTGCTGAAAATTGGAAAGACTATTCTCTACCTCGGCAAGATGCTTCAGTACAAGATTCTCAACTTCCCGCTGTTTCTTCCAGAACATATAGGTTCCTCCCTACAGAACAGCTTCTCTACCCTAAATCATCTTCCGGATCAGGGCAAATTTATGGGGCTAGATGCGTACATTGGCCAGAATCTATGATCCTTAACTGGTCTCCTATTTTCAACATCAGATGACCCAATGCAGATATCGAGTGAACGTGTCCAGTTATTGTCTCACGCCCCACACTTACTTTCACATCTTGTCCGATTGTTACGCACAGTTGCCTATATGCTTGTATGATGTCTTCTTCGTAGGTCCTTTCGAGTCTATCCAGTATACAACGCAGTAGCTGATCTCGCGATGTTGGTAATTTTGTTTGATCTGTAACGCAGGTCGACCCTGGTAAAGGAGAGGTATCAATGTTTAATCCAATTCCAACAACTGCTGCTTCTCCTTTTGCCTCGATTAGTATTCCAGCGATTTTTTTGCCTGCTACAACAACATCATTTGGCCATTTCAAATACGCATCGATTTCCAGCTTCTTTAGCGCCCGGGCAACAGCTACTCCTACCCGAACGGAGATCAAGGGGTCATTACGAAGGACCATTGAAGCATATAAACCTCCGCGAGGAGATATCCACTCATGCCCATGCTGACCTCTACCCTGATCCTGAACGTCAGCGACAACTACTGTTCCTAATGACATTGAATTCGTCTTTTTGGCCACATCTTGTGTAGAAGATACACGATCAATGTGAACAATCGTTCTGTCCATTAAGTGAATTTGCTCTATCAAGGTGCGTGATTCGCCTTTCCTTTTGTTAAGTGGCTCTGATTTATGCACATAGCGGAACTATCTTACTACTGGTCTTCACCTTAGCCAAGAAAGAGGCGTTGTGTAAGCAACGATCTCTTGCAAATATCTCTTCAAGCTTCTTTGACGGCTTTGATAACTACGAACGCCCCCTTTCCCAGTCCATCCTCAACGGTTCCCGGCGGTTCTTCGGGAATGAGCGTTTGCCTGGTCTTCGAAACATGAAAGCCCACATTCCTAAGATAGTCTAGTATTTCGGCGGAGGAGAAGAAAACAGCATCCTTGTAGAATTTGCTTTTTGATCGATTGTTTGCGTACTTCTTGCCCAGTTGGCTTTCTTTGTCCACGAAACCCACAATGATACATCCTCCGGTTCTC
>JAGYNL010000043.1 GCA_018399865.1 Candidatus Bipolaricaulota bacterium
AGGGGCAACAAGCATTATCTGTACCGATAAAACCGGCACGCTAACTGAGAATCAGATGACAGTATCAAAAGTGCTGCTGGATCAATGGGATATTATGCTTGCCGCAGGCCCACAATCAAATGATACCAAGGATGAAAGTGATTATGCTAGGAAGCGCTTATTGCAGGAGGCTTTGCGTATAGGGGTTTTGTGCAACAATGCGTCGCTACAGGGACGGGGTTCTGGTGGAGAGAAGAAAGCAGTAGGAGATCCTTTGGAAGTTGCCTTGCTTGTGGCTGGAGAGCATGAGGGAATAACAAGGAATTCTATCATCCAAGATTATCCAGAGGTGCGTGAAGAGGCCTTCGATTCAGAGACAAGAATGATGGCCACCTTCCATGAAACGAACAGAGAATTCTACGTAGCAGTAAAAGGGGCACCAGAAGCGATACTTGATTCATGCTTACAGATTGCTGCTTCACAAGGCGAACAGAAGCTTGGACAAGAAGGTCGAAATAAGTGGTTAGAAAAAAGCAGCGAAATAGCCAAGGGAGGCTTGCGTGTTTTAGCAGTTGCCCGTAAGACGGTGCAATCTATTGATGTTGAGCCTTACCAAAATCTCACCTTTATTGGCCTTCTTGGTTTGCTTGATCCGCCGCGTGTAGATGTGAAGGAAGCAATAGATACTTGTCAACGGGCAGGCATTCGGGTGGTAATGGTCACTGGGGATCAACCGGCTACTGCTCGTAACATAGCGCTGGCAACTGGTTTGGTGGACGAGTCTGAGGCAGAGGTAGTACAAGGAGACAAACTCAAAAAACTAGATGCCCTCTCCAAACAGGAGCGCGAACATCTACTTCGCGTCCCGATATTCGCTCGTGTGAACCCGAGACAAAAACTTGATTTAGTAAGCCTTTATCAGCAAAGCGGCGCCATCGTGGCTATGACCGGAGACGGGGTCAATGATGCACCTGCTCTCAAGAAGGCCGATATCGGCGTAGCTATGGGCAGAAGAGGAACACAGGTTGCTAGGGAAGCAGCAGACATGGTCCTGAAGGATGATGCATTCTCCTCGATTGTGGAGGCTGTTTCTCAGGGACGGGTGATCTTTGATAACATAAGAAAGTTTGCTTTGTATCTGCTTTCTTGCAATGTCAGCGAAGTCATGGTAGTTGCTCTAGCCTCCCTGGCTAATGCTCCTTTGCCTATACTCCCGCTTCAGATTCTTTTTTTGAACCTGGTTACAGATGTATTTCCAGCCCTGGCTTTGGGGGTAGGGGAGGGGGATCCTTCAGTGATGGAACGCGCGCCTCGCAATCCGAGTGAGTCAATCCTGACTAGATCTCATTGGACAGCAATTGCTGGCTATGGGGCCATAATTACGGTGGCTGTACTTGGATCTTTGAGCTTAGCCATCAATTGGCTTAACCTGAACCAGGAAAGCGCCGTTACAGTATCCTTCTTAACACTGGCATTTGCTCAGCTATGGCATGTGTTCAACATGAGGGACTGGGGATCGCCTTTCGTGTCAAACGACATAACACGCAATAGCTTTGTATGGGGTGCATTGGCGCTTTGTAGCGGGTTGCTGTTGGCTGCAGTCTATGTTCCCGGTTTGGCTTCCGTACTTAAGGTTGCTGATCCAGGGGCTAAAGGGTGGCTACTGGTTATGGGAATGAGTCTTATCCCGTGGATAGTGGGACAAACCTTGCACCAGGTAGTGACGCTGGTTCATAGGGGCAAAAAAGAGGCTTGAGTATAGGATTTGATAAGCTAGTTAAGAATTTAGTCTCGGATTTTAGCTTATGGGGTTTGAGATCGACGGACATGTTTTGTTGGTTTTGCAGTAGTTACTTAACACCAATCGTTCGGTCCCTTATCGTTTTAATTGGGTAACTTCGAGTTGAGTTGGGATGGATGCGGCCAAGAATCTACCACGAAGAGCACGAAGCACACGAAGAATGGAGTTCGATGAATTATCAAATCGGGTGATTGGTTGTGCGATTGAGGTGCACCGACAACTGAGC
>JAGYNL010000044.1 GCA_018399865.1 Candidatus Bipolaricaulota bacterium
TTGCTCCTAGCAATATATAAGGAGGGAAAATGAACGCTCGAGAGATTAGGCAGGGAATAACAATAATGGGTTCACAGGATTTTGACCGTCGTTTGTTTGACGTGTTGATTCCCCTTCCTGATGGGACAAGCTACAATGTTTATCTAGTTAAGGGTACTGAAAAGACAGCTCTTATTGACACTGTAGATCCGAGCAAGAGCAGCGAGCTTCTGGAGCAGCTTTCCCAGGTTAGCAAGATCGATTATCTGGTCTCACTACATACTGAGCAGGATCACTCAGGGACCATTCCGGATGTGTTGGCGCTCCATCCGGAGACTGTAGTCATTGCCACTTCTAAGGCTAAGTCAATGCTGGTCGATCACCTGCACATCGATGCCAAAAGGATAAGGGCTGTAGAAGATGGTGAGACAATATCTCTTGGCGATCGCACGCTTGAGTTCTTACATGCCCCATGGGTTCACTGGCCAGAGACAATGCTAGCCTATCTGGCCGAAGAGAAGGTTCTATTTACATGTGATCTTTTTGGAGCACATTTAGCCTCTACACAGGTGTACGCTCATGATAAGTGCCGAGTGTATGAGGCGGCCAAGCGATACTATGCCGAGATAATGATGCCCTTCCGGACGATCATTGCTAAACACCTGAAACGTCTGGAGGATTACCAGATCGGTATGATCGCGCCTAGTCACGGTCAGATTTACGATGAGCCGGAGTTCATCATGGGTGCCTACAAGCGCTGGGTGCTGGATCCCCCAAAGAAGATAGTGGTGTTGCCTTACGTTTCTATGCATGGTAGCACCCAGGTGATGGTCGACCATCTTATCACAAAGCTTGTTGATCTGGGGATCGAAGTTGCTCCCTTCAATCTTACGGTTACCGACCTGGGTAAGCTTGCTGAAGCGCTTGTTGAGGCCTCAACGGTTGTATTTGGGACCCCCACAGTGCTTACTGGTCCCCATCCGAGCGTCGTTTCTGCGGCGTACCTTATTGCAGCACTTCGCCCCAAGCTCAAACACGCCGGGATAATCGGATCTTATGGATGGGGCGGAAAAGCTGCGGAGACGATTCAATCCCTTACAGCATCTTTGAAGCTTGAATGGTTCGATCCGGTGATGGTTAAAGGGAAACCAAAAGAAGAGGATCTGTCCAAGTTAAACGATCTTGCCTCACAGCTTGCTGGGGCCATAGAAGGGTGATGCACAGTGATATGGAATTACAACATAGATGAGATACTCGCACTAGCTGAGCAGATCGAACGAAATGGTATAGAGTACTATACGAAGGCTTCACAGCTTGTCAAGAAGGATGAGCAGAAAAGAACTTTCCAGAAATTGGCTGAAATGGAGCGCAACCATGAGCAGGTATTTGCTGAAATGAAGGCATCTCAATTGAGCGAGTATGCCTCTTTTGACCCTGATGGTGAAGACTCGCGTTACCTTAGCGCTATAGTAAATGGAAAGATATTTGACTATACAGACTCAGCAGTTAAGGAGCTTCCAAACCTTTCTGTAACTGATATTTACCGTAAAGCGATTGATTTAGAGAAAGATACGATACTTTTCTATCTTGGGATTCAAGAACTGGTGCCGGAACGTTTAGGCAAGAGCCAGATTGGGCGAATAATCAGCGAGGAAATGAGCCATATCACCCTGTTGAGCGATGATCTGGCTGAAGAGATGGGTAAACTATGAGCCCGCTCTTAGAAGTGATAGATCTCACGGTAAGAATAGAGGATCAACGGCTCCTTTCCGGACTTAATCTGACTGTAGCTCCTGGTGAGATCCATGTAGTTTTTGGCCCGAATGGCTCAGGAAAGTCCACCCTGATTAAGGCTATCATGGGTCTTCCACCATATAAGGTGACATCGGGAGATATTCGTTTCGAGGGAAAATCAATACTGGGTCTTGCAATCAACGAGCGCGCTCGGCTAGGGATCGGGTTGTCGTTTCAACAGCCGCCGGCAGTTCGCGGGGTTTCGCTATCAGTCTTGGGTAAGGCGCTGGGGCTTGATCAGCAGCGGATTGAAACCGAAGTTGCTGCTCTTGAGATGGATAGCCACGTGGAGCGGGGCTTGAATGACGGGTTCTCTGGCGGCGAGCAGAAAAGAAGCGAGCTTCTTCAACTCCTTTTGCAGCGCCCGAAGCTATTGCTGCTTGATGAACCTGAGTCTGGGGTTGACGTTGATAGCCTTAAGCTGTTAACGGATGTGATAAAGCGGCTTTTCCAGAAGGACATTCCGATTCGTGAGCGAACGGTTGGAGGAATAATAGTTACTCATACGGGTAGCGTTCTCCAACATCTGCACGCCACGCGTGGTTACATCCTTATTGACGGCCAGATTACCTGCTCGGGTGTACCTCTGGATATCTTTGATCAGATCTCGGAGCATGGATTTGCTAACTGTCTTGCTGGAGCGCGCACCAAGGAGAAAAGTCATGAGTCTTTCCAAAGTTGAGCTTGACTTAAGAAGGGTCGGATATGATGAGACGGGACAGACGCCACGATCGGCTTCTTTCTTGCTTGAGGATGATAAGACACAGATTGCTAACTCCAAACAGCCAGAGCTAGTCATGGCGTCAATGCGCCAGGCACGCAGAGATTATCCTTGGGTTAAGAAACTGGAGTGGGGATTGGTTGACCGTGATACCGATGAGTTTACTAGCGCCATTGCTAACCATGAGAACCCCGAGGGTAACTTCATTCATGTCGTGGAGGGAGCGAAGATAAAGTTCCCGGCGCAGTCTTGTTTTCTTCTTAAAACGAAACGTAGCGCACAAGTGCTGCACAATGTGATAGTTCTTGAACCTGGATCCGAGCTTCACCTGATCACCGGGTGCACAGCTGCGTCATATGACAGCACAGGTAAGCATATAGCCTTAACAGAGATCTACGTTAGAAAAGGGGCGACACTAACCTACACCATGATACACGACTGGGCACCAGAAATTGAAGTGAGGCCGCGTACTGGGATTATAGTTGAACAGGGAGGAACGTATCTTTCCAACTATATAGCTCTTACAAAGGTAAAGCATGTTGACACCAATCCCCTTGCTGTAGTGGAAGCAGGTGGAACAGCAAGGCTGAATTCCATCCTGTACGCCAAAGAAGGTTCCTTCTTCGATGTTGGGGGAAGGATAATCTTGAAAGGAATAGGCGCTAGCGGCGAGATCATTAGCCGGGTTGTTGCTACCAAGAGCAGCGTGATCTCCCGTGGGCTGATCGAAGGAGGCAATGCAGATACCAAAGGCCACATGGAGTGCAATGGGAT
>JAGYNL010000045.1 GCA_018399865.1 Candidatus Bipolaricaulota bacterium
GAGGAAGGCTACCAAGATATCGTAAGACCTGATAAGCGATGGCAAGCAGTAATGCTACTACGCTGTAACGACCATTGAAGATAACTGTAGAGAAGACCAGGATAGGAATCCAGATAAGAAACTCGGGAGCTGCTATAGGTATTTGCAGACGCTTCATTAGTTGGATGTACTCTACTCCGGCAGGATAGGCAGCCACTAGTATGAGAATCCCCACAATCCACTGTACGTTGAAGCGTGTGCCGAGGTAAAGGGTTCCAAATACAATTCCACCTCCCATGAGCGCGCTAAAAAGACGCTTTGTCAGATTCATTGCCTGGATCATTCGCCCTCCTTCACTGACCCGTAGCGACGTTCTCGCTCTTGATACTGGCAAATCGCTGCCATCAATTCCTGTGGCCCGAAGTCCGGCCATAGCGTATCAGTGAAGTATAGCTCTGCATAAGCGGCTTGCCATAGTAGAAAGTTGGATAGGCGCATCTCCCCGCTGGTGCGTATGATGAGGTCTGGATCAGGGATCTGAGCTGTGTACAAGGATGATGCTATCAGTTGTTCGTCGATCTGGCTTGGATCCACATTGCCTGAGTTCACCTGCTGCGCGATCTTCCGGCAGGAACGGGCTATTTCCTGGCGAGCTCCATAGTTCAAGGCCACATTTAGCACTAGGTGAGAGTTTCTTTCAGTTACCTTGATTGCCTTGTTTACTTGCTGCTGCAATGCAGTGGGTAGAATTGTAATATCTCCTGATACCATAACTCGTACACCTTCCCTTTCGAATTCTGACAGTTTTTCGGCGATGAATTTGTCCAGCAAATCCATAAGAAAGTCGATCTCGCCTTTAGGCCGCGCCCAGTTTTCTGTTGAAAAGGCGTACAAAGTTAGATATTGGAGTCCAAGCTGATTTCCCGCAAAACGAATCAAACGCTCAGCAGCCTGTGCACCGGCTTGGTGGCCAGCAGTACGGGGAAGGTTACGCTTATTGGCCCAACGGCCATTCCCGTCCATGATAACGGCAACATGCTGGGGAAGGCCTCTTTCAAGGACGAAATCGATCAATGCAGATTCATCATCTTTTATGAATGGCCTTTTCTTGATTTCGTGGTCCAAGTTAGAACTCCTCTTCTCAGATATTCTACCACAAAAAGCGAGTCATGGTTATTCCCGGGCAGCAATCTAAGGCGATGATTTGAGAGCTTGTCTGGCTAGTAGAGCTGGCCTTGCTTCACGGACAATGGTCAGAGATCCGGCGATAAGAAGTGCGTCTGATGGTTGTTGTGCACTAAGTGCTGATGATAACCCATCAATTACTGAGTCAGTCTGTACATGATTTACCCCGAGTTCTTCTGCAATTTTGGATAAGGCCTCTGGCTCGAGGGCTCGAGGGTTGTACGATCGGGTCAACGTTACATGAGAGAAAAGGGGAAACAACAGGCGCGACATAGCCTGGTAGTCCTTGTCGGCAAGAACTCCAAACAGAAGGTGACGCTTTTGCGCACTTGGAAACAGCTCTCGCACCTCTCTTGCGACGGCTTCTGTTGCAGATGGGTTATGTGCTCCGTCTATGATTATTAGCGGCTGGCGGCTCATTACTTCAAACCGCCCCGGCCACGTGGTTGAGGCTAAACCGGAGGTGATAGCGTTATCACAAATGTTAATGCCCTTCTTCCTAAGCTCCAGTATTGCGGCAAGGGCTAGATGAAGGTTTTCCCTTTGGTAGGATGCAATTAGGGAAATCTTGACTGTGCTTGGAAGGCGGGCTGAGTCTACCTTGTAGGAAGCGTATTCGAAGTCGTGAGTTAACCGTTCTAAGCTAACATTGGATCCATCGACAAGCATAGCATGTACGTTTGAGCACTCCTGATGCACTATTCTCTCCGCTTGTGCGGGAAGATTACCTATCAGTAGTGTTACGTCTTGCTTTGCTATACCCGCTTTCTCCCAAGCGATCTTCTCTAGAGAGTTGCCGAGTAAAGCTGCGTGATCCATGGCTACGGTTGTCAAAATGGTCAGAATAGGTTGCACAACGTTAGTAGCGTCGTATCTTCCTCCTAGACCAACTTCTACTACTGCTAGGTCAACCTTCTGTGCTGAAAAGTGGGAGAAGGCTATAGCTGTTAACGCCTCAAAAAGGGTTGGTGAATCTTGCGTATCTTGTAGCAGGGGTAAAATGCGGTTCACTTGCGTTGCAAATTGCCCTTTGCTTATCCATTCTCCGTTTACGCTGATCCGATCTCTAAAGTCAATCAGTTCAGGGGAGGTAAATCGCCCTACCTTGTAACCCGCTTCTTTTAGCACACTTGATAGCATAGCTACTACTGACCCTTTACCATTGGTGCCGGTCACGTGGATCGCGGGGAACGTACGTTGAGGGTTATCAAGGTGCGTAAGTAACCAACGGACACGCTCAAGCCCAGGTTTTACTTCCAGAGAAGGC
>JAGYNL010000046.1 GCA_018399865.1 Candidatus Bipolaricaulota bacterium
CGTGTGAATCGCTCTCCCAAGGGCTGCTTGCGCAGCCTCTTTCAGCCCTTCAGGAAGGGTTGGATGCGCGTGCACGCTGTCGGCAATTGCTTCCAAGGAAAGCCCGTTCTCAATGGCGATAGTTGCCTCCCCTATAAGGGATGAGGCTTCAACCCCTATGATCTGTGCTCCGATCAGCCGGTGAGAGCTTGCCTCAGCCACTACCTGAAGGAATCCCTCAGGCTCGTTCATCCCAACAGCTTTTGCTAAAGCCCCGTAAGGAAATCTACCAACAAGAACTTCTCCTACTTCCCTCTTGCCTCGCGCTTCAGAGAAACCAACAGAAGCTATCTCGGGGTCAGTGAATATGGCTTGGGGAATGACACGTTGCCTGCCCTGAACACGGTCGGTATTTCCAGCCAGATGCTCAGCTAATGCCAAAGCGTCATTGAATGCTCTATGTGCCAGCATCGGTCCGTCAACAACATCGCCAATAGCATAAACGCCTGGCGTTGTTGTTTGCAGGTTATCATCAACTACTATAAAACCTTGACTATCTGTTTTCACGCCTGCTTTCTCTAGCCCTACGCCTTGCGAGTTTGGCTTTCGCCCAACAACAAGCAAGACACGATTCGCCTCAATTGGCCGATTGTCCTTGGTATGAATAACTACCCCGTCTTTTGTATCCTCAATGCTTTCCGCAGGGCTATCAGTCTGAATCACTATATCCTGGCTTTTGAGAGCACGTTTCAGGGTTACCAAAGTACGCCGGTCAAGGTCAATGCCGGGAAGAATGTCTGGCGCCATTTCGAGTATTGTTATTTCACTGCCCAGACGGTTGTAGATGGTGGCAATCTCCAGCCCGATTACCCCTCCCCCTACAATCGCCAACTTCTTTGGAATCTCCGATAGCGCCAATGCCTCATCTGAAGACCACACCATGGGATGATCGAAGCTAAAGCCGGGTATATTGATCGGATAAGACCCAGTAGCAATTACTATCCTTTCTGCCTCAATCCTTTTGCCCGTTGAAAGCTCGATCGTGTTTCTTGTAGAGATTGTCCCGCGTGCAGTGATTAACTCCACTTTGTTTGCTTCGAAAAGCTTGGCAACACCTTCCACCATGCGTGCGACAACACCGTCTTTCCAATTTGCTAAGGAGGCTAGATTAAGGCTAGACGAGCCGTAGGAAATACCCATCGTGGACGCACTGCCTGCTTGCTGCATCAGTTTGGTCGCTGAGTAAAGCGCTTTTGTAGGAACACAGCCCCAATTGAGGCACACCCCTCCCAGCTTGCGCTCCTCTATCAGCGCAACATTCATACCAAGTTGAGCCATGCGGATTGCAGCCACATATCCACCTGGACCAGCACCAAGTATTGCCACATCATACTTCATTGTTCTCATCTCTCTTTTCGATCTAGCTTATCCATCTAGATAGCCATCATCAATAGCTACAAGAATCACACGTGCATGCTATCTTGCTTGTGGTAGGTGCTTTGCGGTAACAACTTAATAGGGTTTGCTTAAGACTCATAGGCCGCCTATCATACGTTGCTTGAGCTTTTGTCAGGCATAATGCGTAGGCAACGCATTGAAAGGAGGTAGGAATTGAAAAAGAATATCATACTACTGACAGTAACTGCTATGACCATTGGATTGGTCCTTTCGTTGAGTGGGTGCGGTTCCAAGGAATCTGGTGACTCCCAGGAAGTTACACCTTCTACAAGCTCCAATGAGGAACAACCACCTACAACCCCTCCAGCCGAGTCCCCCACAGATCTTCCCATAGCTTCTGGGCCTCTTGTGGAAGAGACTACTACCAATGATTCACCTACCAGAGAAGAAGCTGTAGCAAATCAAACCTCAACTACGAACACCGATTCTGCTCAACCAAATGACAGAGTCGCAGACTTTGAGCCAGAAGCAGGTTTATCCACTTCAATTCAAGCCCTTAAGGCGCTTGATAGCTACCGCTACACAACCGTCATGAAGTATGAAAACACTACTGATTCGGCAACCGAATCAGAAACTACAACTGTGGTAGGAGAGTACGTGGCCCCAGGTAGTTACCATCTTACAATAACCCATTCGACACAGGACGATAAAGAGGAGTTTATCAAAATCGATGAGTCCCTGTGGGTATATGACGACGGAGACTGGATGAAGGTACCAGAGAATGTCGCCTCTTCCTTCGCGCAAACGATATTTGCTCTCGCTCTTGACTTCGTCTGGACAACGTTAGCAACAAATCTGGAGGATGCAACCTACTACGTAGGCAAAGAAATCCTAAACAATACATCAACCCTGCATTATTCTTCCACGAGTTCATACTGGCAGGAGATGGTTGGAGAAAGCTATGGACAGGGCCAGGGAGACATCTGGATTGCAGAGGAAGGCTACCCAGTGAAGTTTATGTTCATTGCGTCCGGAAATGACGAGCAGGGCAACTCAGGATCAATAGAGTGGACCAGCAATGTAACGGATGTGAATTCGAACGTTACTATATCCCCACCCGCAACAGAGTAATCAATAAGTTAACCATATTTCTTGCTAGGCATTTCCTTTGGATCTGCTTACAGGAGTGATTGCCATAAGGTGGCTTTCTGTTTTTCTTTTCGAGGCTCAACACGAGCAATGTTAACCTTGCGCCTGTCAGCAATCGGCGCTAGCATGTCTGGCTTAGTAAGGAGGACGACAATATGCGCAGGCACTTTCGCACTTCCGAATCAGTCACGGAGGGGCATCCAGACAAAATTGCCGACCGAATTTCAGATGCGGTCTTGGATACAATCATAGCTAATGACCCACAAGCCCATGTAGCGTGCGAGACATTTCTAACAACCGGGCTTGTCCTTGTTGGAGGAGAGATTTCAACCTCCACCTTCGCCGATGTTGACGCCGTTGCTCGCCGAGTAATTGCCGATATCGGCTACGACAAACCCGAGCTTGGTTTCAACTACCACGATTGCGCGGTCTTATCAACAATCAAGGAACAATCGCCCGACATTGCTGCTGCTGTAAGTAGATCATTTCCCGATCGCTATGAAGCTATTGGCGCTGGTGACCAAGGAATCATGTTTGGCTATGCCTGCAGCGATACTGAGGAATTAATGCCCTTACCTATCGTCTTAGCGCATCGCTTGACACAGCAGTTAACGCGGCTGCGCAAGGAGAAGATCCTTCCTTATCTACGTCCAGACGGCAAATCGCAAGTGACCGTTGAATACGAAGATGGAAAACCGCTTTGGGCAAGCTCTGTTCTCATCGCTGCCCAGCATGACCCGTCCATCAACCAAGAAGCCCTTCAACACGATGTGATCGAGCAAGTTATACGGCCGACCATCGGCGAATGGCTGAACAAAGATACCCTTTTTCTTGTCAATTCTTCTGGGCGTTTCGTCATCGGTGGGCCAGCATCTGACACCGGAGTCACTGGGCGCAAAATCATCGTCGACACCTACGGCGGTTACGGATCACATGGCGGGGGAGCTTTCTCTGGCAAGGATCCTACCAAGGTCGATCGTTCCGGGTCTTACATGGCCCGCTACGTAGCAAAGAACATAGTTGCCGCTAATTTGGCAAGCGAGGTGGAAGTCCAGATAGCCTATGCCATCGGGCGCCCGGAACCGTTGATGGTCAACGTTTATACCAAACAGAACGCTGAAGTCACCGACGAGCTATTGCGAGAAACGGTTCTTAAGCTATTTGATTTTCGTCCTGGGGCGATCATCGATCGTTTTGACCTACAGCGTCCAATCTATGAACCACTTTCCTCCTATGGACACTTCGGGCGCAAGGATCTTGATCTTCCGTGGGAAAAGACTGACCGCATCGATGAACTAAAACGAGCTCTCGGGTAGCTCTATTGCGTTCATCGGTCGCGCCATCTGGAAATAAGGCTGAGAACCAAAGTAAGCCTCTTAAAGCAGCGCTTTCTCGGCTACCTTGTTCTTTATCATCTTCACCAAGTCATCAACAGACATGACCCCGAGATCCTCCTCGCTACGTAAGCGCACGGATACCTCATTGCTCTCTTGCTCCCTATCTCCTACAACAAGCATGTAGGGAACCTTCTGCATCTGAGCGTTTCTGATCTTAGCGTTCATCCGACCAGATGAGTTATCCACCTCAGCACGTAGATTAGCCCCCTTTAGTTTAGCAACAACTTTGGATGCGTACTCACTATGGCGATCAGAGATGGGTATCACCATTGCCTGCACTGGCGCCAACCAAACCGGGAACGCCCCGCCATAATGCTCGATAAGAACCCCATAAAAACGTTCGAGGCTTCCGAGAAGGGCACGGTGGATCATGTAAGGGCGGTGTTCAGCCCCGTCCTCACCGATATAAGTCATATCAAAGCGACCGGGAAGGTTAAAATCAAACTGTATAGTGGAGCACTGCCATAAGCGGTTAAGCACGTCCTTGATCTTTATATCGATCTTGGGACCATAAAAGACGGCCTCACCTTCTTTACGCTCATAATCGAGGCTGCGAGCTTCCAGCGCTTTAATCAGAGAACCCTCTGCCTGCAGCCACATGCTGTCCTCACCTGCATATTTCTCTAGGGCATTGGGATCACGTACAGAGAGCTCGATCTTGAACTGCTCAAAACCAAAACCGCGCAAAAGATTTAAGCTGAAGTCCAGGACTCTCAGTATTTCATCCTCCACCTGATCCGGAGTGCAAAAGATATGAGCATCGTCCTGCGTAAATCCCCGCACGCGCAGCAAACCATGCAATGTGCCGCTTCGCTCATAGCGGTAAACCGTTCCTAATTCTGCCCAACGCAGAGGAAGATCACGGTACGAACGGGTGCTTGATTTGTAGATCATGATGTGAAACGGGCAGTTCATTGGCTTAATGTAATAATCTTGTCCGTCAACGTCCATGGGGGAGTACATACCATCACGATAGAAATCAAGATGCCCAGAGGTTTCCCACAACCAAGACCGGCCAATATGAGGGCTAAACACTATGTCGTAGCCACCTTCATAGTGCAGCTTACGCCAGTAATCCTCAATTATCACCCGCATCTGACCGCCCTTGGGATGCCAGTATGCAAGCCCAGCCCCTGCTTCCTCGTGGAAGCTTACTAGATCAAGCTGCTTCATCAGCTTGCGGTGGTCTCGTGCTTCAATTTGTTCTAATTTATCAAGATAAGCCGCAAGGTCTTCCTTATTATCCCACACCGTTCCATAGATCCTCTGGAGCATTGGACGATTCTCGTCTCCACGCCAGTAAGCACCTGCGACAGACAGCAACTTAAATGAATCTTTCTTAACATCACCCGTACTGCGCAAGTGTGGTCCTCGACATAGATCGATGAACTCTCCCTGCCTGTACATTGTTATCTTCTGGTCCTCCAGATCGGATAACAGCTCAAGCTTCAGCGGCTCATTCTGCTCTTTTAAAATCCTCTCTGCCTCGGAGCGGCTCACCTCAAGCCTCTCGATCGGGATTGCCGAATCGATTATTTTTCTCATCTCTTGCTCTATTGATGCAAGTTGTTCAGGAGTGAACGGTTGATCTACTCCGAAGTCATAATAGAAACCATCCTCAATGGCAGGACCGATTCCAAGCCTGGCTTCTGGAAACAGTCTCTTTACCGCCTGAGCCATGATGTGGGTTGTCGTGTGGCGTAGCACTGAAAGTGCTTCTTGCGAACCGCGAGTGAGGAAGGTTACGGTTGCATCCCGAGCTACTTTCTCGCGCAGATCGCGCATGGTTCCATCCACAAGTGCGCAGACCGCAGCCTTGGCAAGGCCCGATCCAATCTCTCCTGCCACCTCATAAAGCGAGATGCCAGGAGCGACTTCCAACTTCGACCCATCTGGTAAAGAGATATGGATCATACTTCTACCTCCTGTTTTTTGATGTGCAATCATACACGGCTATGACACCCTTGAGCAACGAGATAAATCGGGGGACATAATACTTATTTC
>JAGYNL010000047.1 GCA_018399865.1 Candidatus Bipolaricaulota bacterium
CCCCCACTAACAGGGCCAGGGCCTGTCGTCCTACCATTAAACGATCTCCCAGTGAATCAATATATGTTAATGAACACAGCTTTCCCTGTCAACGTCACTAAGCTAAGTATCAATTAGCATGTAAGAGCCTAGATTCATTTATCGAAGGTCTAACCCTTCCCTCGGACATCAAGCCAATTCTTGGCCTTGAGTATTAGTTGTTCTAGATTCTGTGCTTCCTCAGCAGAAACAGGAAGCGCTGAGGTGAATGATTTGCCATATCCCTGACTAAGGATGCGCTGGTCAGTGATGATAACTATGCCATAGTCACTAGTAGTCCGAATCAAACGTCCTACTCCCTGACGAAGCTTTAGGATAGCTCGTGGGACGGATAGGTTGTAAAAAGGGTCTTTGCCATCTTTAGCCATGTTGTCAGACAAAGCAGAAAACACGGGATCACTAGGAACGGGGAAGGGAAGACGCGTTATGATAAGGATCTCCAGCGTACTACCTGGTAGATCAACTCCTTCCCAGAAGCTGTCCGTGCCAAGTAATACCGACCCTTCATCGCTCTGCCTGAAGCGCTCGATCAGCTTGCTTCGAGGTCCATCAATTCCTTGCGCAAGAACCGTTATACCATCCGACAGCAAGTCACGTACTTCCCGCAACAGTCTATACGAGGTAAACAAAACCAAGGCCTTGTGCCTTACTTCGCTTACAATACTACTTACACATTCAGCAAGCGCATGGGCGTACTCATCCGCTTCGGTAACTGGCGGCAGGAATTGGGGTATGAATAATTTCATCTCATCACGATAAGAAAAGGGACTTGCAACAATTTTAAATTTAACCTGTTGCGGAGCCGCTGAAAGACCAAGCGATTGTTCTAGATAACTGAAGTTTTCCCCCTGTGACAAAGTAGCCGAGGTAAGAACAAGCGATTTGATACGGGAATAGAGCGAATTATCTAGGAAAGGCACCACCGAAAGTGGCGATAAATGAAGATGTGGTTCGCTTCCCATGAATTCATACCAGTGAACGCTGTTTTCATCTGGTGTGGAAAGAAGTTCGTTTAGTACATATACAATCTCCATTGCTTCAACTATCAGTCCGTTTGCTTCATGTCCTGACTCTGATTCTTCTGCATCATACGCTAGGCTTTCAATCGACCTAACAAGCTGTTCCAACTGGCTAATAATCTCGCTCATTTGCTCTGCAAACAGCGATAAATCAGGCAAACGATCGCGTCCAGGAGAAAGCTTATGCGAAATCGCACCAAAAAGGCGGCTATTAAGTCCGCGCAATGCCTCGATAAGCTCCCTTGTCTTACGCATCCTTTGGTCCGTCAACGCAAACGGTAGGCTCCCAAGCCAGCCTCCGGTCCGCTTGCCCAGTGGGTGCTCAATGCTACGCAGTAGAGAATCAACGCTGTGAATAGAGAGCGAAAGAGTGAACGTGTTTCGCGCCGCGTCTTCAAGAGCGTGCGCTTCATCAATTATTGCAGCTTCGTACTCGCCAAGAAAGCTCTGAGAGCTTAACTGATCAGCCAGAAGTAGGGGGTGATTAACAACGACCAGGTCAGCTCGGCGCGCGCGTCTTCTCGCAGCAACAGAGAAGCAGTCATCGTAAAACGGGCATGATTGACCGATACAATGATGAGGATCGTCACAGAGGTCTCGCCATAGTGTCTTTGCATTGGGATCAGTGAGAAACGCGTTATTCTCCTCTATATCGCCAGTTTGGGTCATGGCCAACCATCGAGCAACCGGCGCCAGAGGCAAAAGAAGATCGCGATCTAAGCCATCCAGCAATTCACCAAGCACCATCTGCCATCTCCTCAAACAGATGTAATTGCTTCTACCTTTGAGCAGCGACACATGCGTTGAAGGCGAGATGCGCTGAACAAGGAAGGGAAGATCCTTGGAGAAGACCTGTTCTTGAAGCTGCTTTGTTCGGGTGGAAATAACAAGACGCGATCCCTTATGCTCACGAAGGTAAATAAGCGCTGGTATGAGGTAGGCAAAGGTTTTCCCAGTACCTGCCCCCGCCTCTACTACTATCGTGCCGCCTTCCTCTAACGCGCCTAATACATGCTCGGACATCTCCCTTTGTCCTGAGCGCACTTCAAATCCTGGCATGTCCCGAGCCAGTAGCCCATCAGGCAAGAATAATTCCTCAAAAGATACATCCCACGGCACATTGGAAAGGCCTGATTCATCAGGCTTCTGCTCAAGCTTCACCCTAGCAAACGGGATCATTCTGCTTACCAGGTCACCATTTGGGCGTGATAGCATCTTTGAAAGCAGTTCTAGAAGTTCTGGAGGAAGTCTGAGATACTGCTCGATCAATTTTGAGAAAAGCAAGAAGAATCTCTCTGGACCGTTTTTCTTTTCTACACCGTAGAATCTATACAGACTAGCAAGCGAATGTCCTGAAAGCGTCGGGTGAATTGTACGTGCCAACAGACCTACATCAAACGTATTATCATCGCCTAGATAGGCTATCTGCGCGGAGCTTTCTAATCGCGTATGACCGGGCGGTAAAAGAGACCCATCAACAAACAGAGCCTTCTTTCCATGAGCCTTGACCAACACCTTATCGAGGCCGATACCCTTCCAAGGAAGATCCATCTCATCAAACGAGATGTCGGAGAAGGTCAATCCTCCTTACCTGTCCCACTAAATGGCCTTCCCTATCAACAACTGGAAGGTTTTTGACGTTCTTACGGATGATGATCTCAGCTGCCTGCAGATCGTCATCATCCTCACCCACCATTATTATGTCACGGCGCATATGTTTCTCGACTGGGTCATCAGAGATCTGTTCAAGTTTCTTTGAGATCTGGTTCATATCAGGGATGAATGAGGCAGTGTGAAGCATGTCGAAATAACCAGGCAGACAAGCTCTGATGATATCCTTTTCTGATATGAATCCAATAACCTTATCCTCTTCATCAACGATAGCCATATTCGGAACTCCAGAGCTATCCAGGATAAAGATTAACTCGCGTATTGACGCATCCTTTTCACACGATGTCAGATCTTTGGTCATGATGTCGCGCACCTTCATTCTGGAAGCCTCCTGTTACAGCTTATTGATGGAAATTGTCTCCATATGCTTGCCAATCTGGTCGATGTCTGAGCAAATCTTATGACCGCTCTCAGCGCTTGCCACCCCTGCCGCCATGCCGAAGCGAAGCGCATCAGTGAGATTTTCTCCCTTATCTAACATATACACTATTCCACCCAACAAAGCATCATCTGCACCGACGAAATTCTTGAACTCTGTGGTCTTGGCAGGCGCTGATATTTCCCATATACCATCTTTAGTTATTGCAATATCCCCAGTAACCTCGTGGGAGACGATGACCACACCTACGCCTTGGGACACGATTTTCTCTCCAGCATCGATGATCTCGCTTCGGGTTGTTAGAGGGTGACCGTCAACGGCCGGTGTTACCCTTATATCTGGCTTGACAATATACGGCTTACCAAGCAGGCCACGTGTTAACTCATTCTGTCCTGCACTGATAACAACCTTCTTGCCCGCCTCTGCCGCCAGCTCAGTCAAATCTCTGTACAAATCTCCGCTAACACCAGGAGGAAGACTACCTGCAAGAACAACCCACGTAGCTCGCTTGAGCATCCTCTTGTAGCGGCGTACAAGACGGTCAATCTCTTCCTTCGCCACTTCCGGACCCCGTTCATCGATCATTATAGGTACGTACTCGTGCCCTTGTTCCAGGACAACTACGTTTGTGCGCGTCTCTCCCTTTATCCACACGAAGTTTGTCGTGACCCCTTCGTTACGCAGGTCGCGCACGACAACATGTCCCACATGACCGCCAACGAAACCCATTGCCACGTTTTCCACTCCTAGGCGCGAAAGGAAAACGCTAGTGTTCACTCCCTTACCCCCGGCAGATGTACTACTCCTAGCCGCGCGCGTCAAGAACTCATCCTGAATTTCCTTTGCCATCTTCAGCCGATCGACCCAGTAGATCTTGTCGACCGCTGGATTGGGTGTGACTGTGATGATCATTGTGCTCCTTCTGGAACCATTGAATCCACGCGCTTTCCGATCAACACGGCTGTCGTGGCGTCCTCGATGAATACCTGAACAAACTCGCCCATCTTCCCCTCCCCCTCAACCACCACAGTACGGTGAGTACCTGTTCGCCCGTAGGGCCTGCCATCATTCGTACTTCCTTCAATAAGAACTTCTAGTTTCTTTCCAACACAACTTCGGTTCTGTGAAGTGGCAATCTCCCGCTGAAGATCAAGAACTTGATGCAAGCGATCCTTCTTCAATTGTAGAGGCACATCGTCGTTTTGAAACGCGCTTCTCGTTTTGGGTCGCGGCGAATACATAGCAACGAAAATTGAACCGAAACTCGCTTGTAGAATCAAGTCCAGCGTATCCGCAAAGTCACTTTCGGTTTCCCCCGGATAACCAACAATCACATCGGTGGTAATATTGATCTCGGGAACTAGTTTACGAGCAGCCTGCAAGATGGCGAGAAAATCATCCCGTGAGTAACCGCGGTTCATCTGGGCAAGGATCCTATCGCTCCCCGATTGACAGGCAAGATGTATGTGATTACAGATGTTTTCACGCGAGGCTATCTGCTCTAACACCTCAAGAGTCATGTCTTTGGGATGGGAACTTATGAAACGAACACGCGGAGTACCTACATCAGCGATCTTGCTCAGTAAGCTGGCGAAGTTTCCATACTGCGGCTGGTCGGTACCATATGAATCGACATTTTGCCCAAGAAGTAATACTTCGGGATAACCAGCATAGGTTACCTTTTCTACCTCGCGCAGTATGCGATCCGGATCTCGACTTCTAAGGGGTCCTCGAGCCCTCGGCACAATACAATATGAACAGAAATTAGAGCAACCCTGTGTTATAGTGACCATGGCTGTTACTGAGCTGCTTCTTTCGTAAGGCACCTCGTCGATGCTAAGTGGTGGAACAAGGTGAGCCGCTTTGCCCCAATGCGCTTTTTCTACAAGCAGTGGTAACGAGGCAAGATCACTTGATCCAAAGAGGAAATCAATCGCTTTGAACCTTTTTAGAAGGCTCTCCCCTCTAGCCTGCGCCAAGCATCCTCCCAAACCAAGAAGAACTACGCGTTTACGCTTCTCCTCAACCACAGCGCCGATGCGACCGTAGACTTTCTCTTCGGCCTTCTGTCGAACCATACAGGTGTTGAATATGACAACGTCCGCATCCGACAGGGAGTCGGTCAGGGTATAACCGTCAGCCTCAAGGACACCCACAATCCCCTCCGATTGATGAACATTCATTTGGCATCCCCAAGTCTCTACATACAAGCGTTTACTCATAGCGATCATTGCCAATATACCTTATCTCTATGGGCGTATCAACGGCGATCAGATTTGCCCCACTAGACTGGACATTCCTCATTGGGCGGTAGACAGCATATCGCGTATTATCCATGTGAAAATGACAATTCATCGCTGTGACCGGTACATTCTTTCTGAGATGGTGGGTCCGTTTCTAGTCTCACTCGGCGGGTTGCTGCTATTCATTCTTCTTAACTTGATTCTTTCTCTTTCTGATTTGATGGTAGATCGTGGGGTCAGTATCAGCACACTTGTCAACTTACTGATACTAAAACTGCCAAGCCTGTTAGTACTAGCTTTGCCTGTAAGCGGATTGTTTGCTACCTTTCTCGGACTAGGAAGGTTGGTTCACGATAGAGAGGTCATCGCCTTTCAGGCTGCTGGGATCTCCCTACGCCGTCTTCTTGTCCCCTTGGTGATTGCGGCTACTATTTTGGCCGGAGCAGACTTCGCTCTGTACAACTGGGCCGTACCTTCCTCAGAGCATCTCTATCAGCAAACCCTACGCTCAATTATCTTCCGCGGCGGAGTCCCTCATGTAAGAGCCAACACATTCTTCAGGGGGCAAGAGGGCGAGTTCTTCTACGTGCGCAGTTACGATGAGAAAACAAACGCTTTGAAAGATGTTCTTGTCTACGATGTCACCGGAGATCTCTTCCCACAGGCAGAGGCTGCTATAACGATACTCACTGCCCAGACCGGGTTATGGAAAGGAAGTTCGTGGATGCTCGACGAAGGCAAAGTGTACGGCTACGATTACGACGGGAACCTGATCTATAATGGCAGTTTCGCGTCACTTGATATAGCAATGGGTCAGCTTGATTCACAGTTTCTATTTGGTTCGCGAACCCCATCAGAGATGACGATTGGAGAGCTGCGTAAACAGATTGAGCTATTGCGCAAGAGCGGATCCTCAGTTGATGATCTGATCGTCGAATGCAACCTCAAAGTAGCAATGCCTGTTGCAACTATAGTTTTCGTCCTGTTCGGGGGCGCAGCAAGCCTGATCTTTGCATGGCGGAGTCGGGCAGTAGGGATTGTCATCGGTTTTTTACTGGTGGGTCTTTTCCAAGGAGCACTGCTCTGGACACAGACCCTCGGACGTAGAGGGATCATATCTCCACCACTGGGGGCCTGGCTTCCAGACATCATCTTTGGGGCAATAGGAGTTTGTCTTTTCATGGAGCTTGATCGGCTTCGCAGCAGCTATTTGTGGAAACAGATAAAGAAAGTTATCCCCTTCTTCATCCTGATTATATTGATCGGTACGTCCACTCAAGCACAGAATCAGCTCCTTACCAACAACGATACAGAAGAAGCTTTGCAAACAATGAGTCAGACTACTGCCCTAGATGTGAGAAGCGATTCATTAACTGTTTCCTCTGATCATCGCCACGTCTCGGCCCATGGTAACGTACACCTGACCTACGGCAAAACGGTTCTTTCAGCCGATACAGCCCTGGTCGATCAAGATGAAAATGGAGAATGGAGACTTCAAGCAGAGGGAAACGTCAACTTGAGTGTAGAAGAGGATTTCTCTCTTTCAGGCGAGAAGATTGGAGCTGTTCTTTTATACACAGATAATGCTCTCAGCACACAGCAGGCAACCGCTAGTGTGTTCAGAGGTAGGAGCAGCTTCATCAACTCAGATGGCGACAGGCAAACTCTTACATACTGCGGAAAGCAAGGAACGATCAAGTACAACGAAGATGGTACAATATCGCAAATTGCCATGTCTGACGCCACCCTGACAACATGTGATTGCTGCGGGGGCGAAATGGAAGCACAGCCATACTCAATTGAAACGGCAAGTTTTATCCTTTATCCGGACCAACTTATCGTAGCCTTTAACCTAACAGTACGCTCATTCGGAGTAAGCGTCTTCTGGCTTCCTGTTTACGTACAGCCTCTTAGAGAAACCATGGATAGCCCTCTATTTCCAGCAATCGGAAACAGCGGACTGCATGGCTGGTTTTTAAAGTGGAACTTTCCATTCTACTTAAACAAAGACAACTATGGAGCCATTCTATTCGACTACTTCACACGATTTCAGGAGATAGGGCTAGGTGGAGTATTACGTTACGCTTTTGCCGGACACAGCGGATCAGTAAGTGGTTATTACTTCCCCGCAAAAGTGGGGGACAAGAAGCTTGAGTTGGCCCTAAAGCATGCCTTGGATCTGCCCCACAACTGGAAGACAAACACTAACCTATCTTACAGCTATGAAGCAGGTAAACGCGAACTATCCTTTTCCTCCTCCGCTAGCGGATCTATTGAAGCATGGACTTTATCCATTAATGCATCTCGAACCAGTAACAAAGAGGAAGACGAGCAAGAGGACGAAGAAGAGAACGAGGAAAAAGAGGCACGTATCGATGAACGCTTGCCCGAAATAACGCTCCGCCGTTCTGCATACGTCTGGGGTGATTTAAGCTTCATGCCCCGCGTCAGCGTAGGTTGGTTTCGTGAGTGGGAAAAGAATGTACTTACAGCCTCATACCTGCGCGCAGACAGCTCCGTAACAATGCGCTTGGAGCCAATTCCCCTACTGGGGTTTAGCTTCACTTCTAGTGCATCATTACGACTGACAAGTTACGAAGGCGGTACAACAACACGACGTCGAGA
>JAGYNL010000048.1 GCA_018399865.1 Candidatus Bipolaricaulota bacterium
TAACCCTGCAGGAAGCGATATATACTGACGCAAGCCAGGGATCAATCGACCAACAAAGGTAGTTATCTCGCCATGATTGCGATAGGCTTCCTCCGCTCTGAAGTATGCGCGCGAAGTTAATCCAATATACTTCCCAAAGCGAAGTATCAGCGGCCTTCCCAAACGCAGCGATACCCAATAATTGAACAGGGCTCCTAGTATCGACCCAATAATGCCCAGAAAAATTACCACCCATAGCTCCATCTTTCCTTGACTTGCCAGATATCCAGCGGGAGGAAGGATGACCTCGCTGGGAAAAGGGAAGAAGGAGCTTTCCAGAAACATGGCAGCCACTATTCCTGGATAGCCCATCTTCCCCACAATTGCGACGATAATCTCGATAATGTGCTGCATATCTCCTCTTAAATACGGCAAAGCCCTATGACGTACTGGGCAGGATAGCTCGAGCACAGGCAGCTATGCAACTTGCCTTGCAGACAACATCCAACAAGAATATGCTTGCCATCATGTGGCTATTCTTCATTGTACTTGGCATTGTACAGGGGATTACTGAGTTCATCCCCATCAGCAGTTCGGGGCATCTTGTGTTGCTCCAAGTGTTCTGGCGGCAACCACAGTTAGCATCAAACGATCTCTTGCTGTTGGATGCAATAGTACATTTTGCCACCCTCATGGCTGTAGTATGGGTGTTTCGCAATCGGGTGATCCTGCTTATCAGATCCTTATTGGGCAAGAAATTTGCAGGATTGCTAACAACAAAACAGCGCTTGGAGAGCAGGCGACAATTCTTGCTCATTGTAGTTGGAACCTTGCCCACCGCCGTAATTGGGCTATTGCTGCAAGAACAAATCGAAAGCTCATTTAACTCGCCTATGGCAGTAGGTATTAACCTTTTATTCACTGGTGCACTTCTTTTCCTGGCCTCCCGCTTTTCTCGCCAGACGCAGCGACCCATGCGATTTGTAGACGCGCTTATAATAGGGGCCATGCAAGGGCTTGCCATCTTTCCTGGAATCTCACGAAGTGGTTTCACCATTGGCACCGGCTTGCTGCTAGGATTACGTCAGGATGTAGCAGCTGAATACTCATTTCTGCTTGCTATACCAGCCATCATCGGCGCCCTTCTCACAGAGATTCTAAAGCTTCATCAACAGATAAACCCATCCCTTATTGGTCCATATATGCTTGCGGGGATACTAGCTCTTATAACTGGCATTATCTCCCTTTACTTGTTGTTGCGAATTCTTAGGCGCGGGCGGCTGCATTACTTTGCCTATTACTGCTTTGCTGCTGGAATATTCGCCCTGTTAGCAGCAAGGTATATCCTGGTATAGATTAAAAGCCACATCGTTAAGCGTTCATGAAATTCTGCTAGTTATAGGGCCTAATAAAGACGTGTTGCCTTACAGACTGTTCTCGACGCAAACGGCAAGAAAACAAGAGGGTATATATTCTGTTATCCGTGGCTTTTGGCTGTTCTTCAGAAACGAACCCGCCAGACAAAGAAAAGTGGTACACGAGGTACCCACGCTACGGCAGAGAGCTATTTGGACGTAACTTTGCACCTAGCCTGCCTGTGCGAGCGACCCGCACGCAGACAGGCGTAGAACCGCTGGGGTTTTACCTAGCATCAATCCCGCAAACGCGCTGCGGACTGGCTCGGCCGAGCGATAGTGAGGCTGTGCCTGTCCCTACTTGCAAGAAGTAGCCTGTCCCCTTTTTTGGGGAAATTAACGTGGCAGGCGAGCTGCGCACGCTACAACTGAAAAACCCGTGTTTATGTAGCGTTGTACCTTGCGTGCAACGTTGAGGTCTTGAGAAATCAATGCCGCAGGGCCCTCTCTGCGTCCGAAGGACAGGCACGCGCAGGGACGTGGGGATAAGAAGTATCATATATAGTGGGCACAAAAGCGAGCAAGAACATTCCTCAGCAAACTCAAAGCCTCAAGTAGGCATAGCGACCGAACGCCGTAAGTCTCTCACTTAAGCTTATACACATTTATTAGCCACTTGAAATCACGAAAAACCTCTTTTTTCCATGTATACTTAGAGCAAGGTAGAAAATGGAAAAGGCAGCCCCTTGAAGGTTGTTACTGGAGGTGCTAAACATAAATCATGCAGAGTAAGGAAGAGTTATACAATATAGTGATAAAGGGCGGAACCATCGTGACGCCGCAAGAAATACTGCGGGCTGATCTAGGGGTTACAGATGAGAAGATAGCTGCTATTGGTCTACACTTATCAGGAAAGAAAGAGATTGATGCTACCGGGAAGCTCATACTACCCGGAGTGATAGATGC
>JAGYNL010000049.1 GCA_018399865.1 Candidatus Bipolaricaulota bacterium
CCTATTCCGTGGATCAGATTGCTGCCTGGACAAACTGCGCGCGAGGGGTGATCGAAAACGATCCTCCGCGCGAGTTCTTGGAAATGGGCCTCCTAGTGCGCGAGCGGCGCAGTGGCAAGATGCATTATCGAAGCAATCTAAAGGATTACGTAGCCCGAAGGTTTGGAGTATTTCAACCAGACGTTGCCCCGGCTGATCTTTATTATGTTCGACGCGCCCTTCGTGCTCGGCTGGTTTCATTGGGAGAAGAGGCTTAAAATCTACATTCCAACTGCATAAGCATTGACTGTATGCCCTTTTCTGGCTACAATGAAACGGTGTTAAGGAGGGGGCATGAAGGTAAAGATCGTTGAGAGGCACACCGACTCAAGCGATATGTTGCGTGAGTACGTGCTTAAGAAGACGGACGGACTTAAGCGGTATTTTGATAGGATCATTACCCTAGATGTCGTCCTGTCAGTGGAGAAAGAACGGCAGATTGCCGATTTTCACGCCCACCTAATAAACCGAAAACTGCTCCAGGCGCAGGAGGAATCCTCGGACATGTACGCTTCTGTGGATGGAGCAGTCGACAAGCTGAAGCGGCAGTTGGTCAAGTACAAAGACCAGCTAAGCGATCACGGCTCTAATGTGCCAATTGCAGATGTAAATCAGGAAGAACAGGTAGACAAGCAGCGTGAGATCATCCATACTCGAACCTACTTCCAGAAGCCGATGACGCCGGAAGAGGCTGCTCTGCAGTTAGACGCTTTTGAGAAGAATTTTTTGGTGTTCATTAACGCTGAGACTGATGAAGTCAGCGTAATATACCACAGGCAAGATGGAGCATATGGATTGATCGAGCCAAGGCGATAGGTGAGAAAGATGTCCAAGGATAAGACGTGGTAACCGCACTAGCCTTGTTTTCCGGTAGTCTGGCTAGTCGTGTGGCAGCGCGGGTGGTGCAACTTTCCCCAGCGGTTGATAAGGTTTTTCTTCTGTATTTTAGATCTCCATTTTTCGAGGAAGCCGATGGATTACGGGACCTAGTAAAGGACGAATGGCCAGCAGCGGTATTTCGCACCCAGTCCCTGAAAAACGATTACCGAAGGCTAGTAAACATATTGCCTGGGCAGTCTTTTTCTCTATCTCGTAGCTGTCTGAGTTGCAGAACATTAATGCTCTCACGTGCAATTAGGTTTTCGCAGCGTTTGAAGGCTGATTTCATAGTCACCGGGGAGCTTATGGATAATCATGGGCTGTCTGAGCGTGAAATGGAACGGATAACCGACGACCTTGGCATCAGCGGGTTCGTGGTGCGACCCTTATCGGGAAGGCTATTGCCGGAGACTATTCCTGAGCGTAAGGGATGGATTGATCGTGACTCGCTAGGTACGCTGCGTACTGGTGAAATAGGTGAGCAAGAGGTTTTGCTGGACTGGGGGAGAAATCTTGGCCTAGACGCGGAGAACGAGGTTGGTTTCTATCCTCGTTGCAAGCTGACTCTAACTGGGTTTGGAAAGCGTCTGGAAAACCTGTTTGCAGAGGAAGAATTTACGCTGAACACCTTAAAACTCTTGGAGTTTAGTGTGTACTACAAAAGGTTTCCAGATGTGAAGATAGTACTGGCGACTGATGAGGAAGAGAAGAGAAAGTTACAGACATATTTCTTGCCTCAAGACCTACGCGTTTATCTGCCTACACATCCAGGGCCGATGACGCTGGTGCGCACGAATTGGGCCAACAAATCAGATGGAGAGGTCGAGGAAATCATAAACCTTGCTGCACGTATTACGGCAACACACAGTAATGCTGCACATTTAGCTGGAGTTCCGGTGAGCTACCGGTTTGAGAATGATGATGAAACTCAGCAACTAAACGTTATGCCTTTTAATTCTTCAGAGGAAATCGATAAGACCTGCTTTTCTCATCAGGTTTCGTCGGCTGAGTATGGCCCAATGACTTCGGTAGTTGAAAAGACCACAAAATGATGTATACTTAATGGTTGGAAGAAAGAGGAAAGAGAAAACGGATGTCACACTGGGTTGACCCCCGTCTGCAGGGGATCGGGTTTGTGTTTTTTTCTCGGTATGGGTGAGGTTTTTGTGGCAATTAGCACATTTGCCTGTGCAAATGAAACGCTTCTTGCGATAGCGTAAAGACTTCGTAGCTGTACCAGATATTGGGCATTGGGTGGTCTAAAAAGGTTGGAATCGTATAAGCGCTCTCCTCGTGGCAACAAAAGGTGGAGGGCAACCGAGGCAGGAAGACCGAAGAGTGAACCTTGTTTTCCCCTTCTGAGAAGCGAGCAATCTAAGACGTATGGTCCCGTTGTTGGCGGGGCCTTCTTGTAGTATTGCTGTGTTTTAGGCAAGGGCGTGTACCTTAGCGCGAGGTGAGCCTATTGATTACTGGCGACGACATAAAAAGAATTAAGCTGCAACTGGCATCTCCAGACGACATGCTGCGATGGTCGCATGGCGAGGTAACGGAATCTGAGACAATCAATTATCGTACACATCGGCCAGAGCGAGGCGGGCTGTATGCTGAGGAGATCTTCGGTCCAGAAAACAGCTACGAATGTGCATGCGGTAAGTATAAGGGAAAGAAGTACGAGGGGATAACGTGCGAGAAATGTGGCGTTTTGGTGACGGATTCTTCTGTTCGCCGCGTAAACATGGGGCACATCTCGCTAGCAAGCCCTGTGGTACACTTCTGGTTTCTAAAAGGTGTTTCAAGCCTACTAGCTCACCTTCTGGGGATGAAGAAGAAGGAGCTTCAGCAGATTGCTTACTACGAAACT
>JAGYNL010000050.1 GCA_018399865.1 Candidatus Bipolaricaulota bacterium
AGAGCTTGGTTACTCGCTTAAGGACGAAGGAGAACTTTGAGATGAGGCATAAGTGGGATAAGGATAAGCTAGGTATGATGAGGCAGCATCGTAGGAGCGTGTTGGCAAATACAGCTATAGGCCTTATTATGCATGAGAAGGTCGATACAACGGTGGAGAAAGCAAAAGCGGGGCAGCGTTACACTGAAAGGCTTATCACTTTGGCCCGCAGGGGTGACTTGCACGCACGCAGAATAGCGTTCTCACGTTTGCAGGATAAACAGGCGGTGGAAAAGCTCTTTTCCGAAATTGGCGAAAAGTACAAGGATCGAAACGGAGGATACACGCGTGTAGTGAAGCTGGGTCCGCGAAGGGGAGACGGGGCTGAGCTTGCGCGGTTGATGCTTGTTTAGCAAGGAAGATTATCGAATGTTTCACAGACCTCACCTGAGAGGTCTTTCTTTTTGGAACATCAAAGTGTAATTTGCCTTCCTATTTTGGTTTTGACTGCCGCAGCTTATCGGATAGACGATTGATCATATCTGTTGTCATGGTTTCGAGATCATAAGATGGTTTCCAATGCCATTCCTGGCGAGAGGCAGTATCGTCTATGGTGCGCGGCCAGCTAGCAGCAATTTTCTGTCTCTCGTCAGGCTTATATTGACAGCTAAAGTTGGGTATGTGTTTAACGACTTCTGCGGCAAGCTCCCCAGCAGAAAAGCTCATTCCAGACAGGTTAAAATCGCAATGGTGAACAAGACTTTTATATTCTGCTTGCATAAGTTCCATAGTGGCCCTTATGCAATCAGGCATGTACATCATTGGCAGAATCGTATCTTCTCTAACAAAGCATGTGTAATGGCCTTTTTCAAGGGCTTGATAAAAGATCTCTACAGCATAGTCTGTTGTTCCACCACCAGGTGGAGTCTCACTTGATATAATTCCAGGATAGCGCAATCCTCGTACGTCAAGATCAAAACGGTGCACGTAGTACTCGCCTAGCAGTTCCCCGGCAACCTTAGTGATGCCATAAATCGTTGTCGGCCTCAACGGTGGTGCTTGAGGAGCGCAATCGCGAGGTGTCTCCGGGCCGAAGACCGCTATAGAACTTGGGGAGAATACTCGGCTGAGGTTTCTTTGGCGCGCAGTCTCAAGGATGTTATAAAGGCCATTCATGTTAACTTGCCAGGCCAATTGTGGTTTGTTCTCGCCGACAGTAGAGAGAATTGCTGCCATATGGTAAATGGTATCAATTTTGTAGTGGTCAACCACGGTCTCAATCTGATCCTTACGCGTTACATCTATTTGTTCAAATGGACCTTCTCCCAGGCTTTGGTCTGCTTTACTGCGGATATCGGTTGCTACAACATTCTGCGATCCATAACTCTCACGAAGGGCCACGGTGAGTTCTGAACCGATTTGCCCAAGCGCTCCTGTCACAAGAATTCTGTTCATGTGTAATTTGCTACTGCCTCCTGTATGCGCAGGTTGATTAATTGTACGTCAACAGCCTCACATACGGCAATACACGAATTGCCAGAGCCACTGCCACAGAATACGACTGACAGCTACTAAAGGATAGCACTTGAAAGTCAGGTACTGCATGCCTTCTATCCTCTCTGTGCGGGATATAACTTGTCGTACTTGAATTGTAGAAAGGACTTGAAAGAGGCTTTGAGATGCGTTCACCAGAAAAGGTTGGCGATTCCAATCTCAGAAGACAACCTGATTCTTGTTATGCTAAGTTACTGGCCCTAAAATGTAGCTTGCCTACGCAACCGCTATTACCACGACAAAGACATCCCAATCTTCCAGGCTGAGAAGCCAGTAGTATCAACGACTACGTGGCTTGATACAGAGAAGGTCGAGCCCAAGGAAATAGTAACAGCCATGTCACTCATTCCCCAATCGAAGAGCAGACCAGTGGATGTGGCGAAGAAGGTGTCGACCGAGAATTTGTACATTCCACCCATGCCGGGGGTCTTCACTTCAAGGGAGACAATCTCCCAGTACTCCTTCGAGTAATAGAGGTGAGCTTCATCAATGGCATCGGTTTCCAGTTCGATGATAGAGCCATATTCCGGGGTGGTAATTACGTAATTAGCGGTATTCAGGTTGGAGATACTTCTGAAGGTTGTGCCGGCAAAGGAGGCGCTAAACTCAATGCCGTATATTTCTAGTCCTGTGATATGTCCCCCTGACCCCAACAAATCTGTATATATCTTTAGACAACCGTATTGTGTCTCGAGAGATGGCGTAAATGTATGGCTAGCCGTTTGCAGCGAGAAAACGTAGTTAAGGGTTACATTGAGAGGGGAATTAAACAAGTGCAAGAAGGAGAGCTCGATCTCCTGGCTGGTGAAGCCAGTCTTTCCAAACGTGGTGATTCCCCTAACATCAATGCATCCGAAAGTTGTTGCTTTAAAGGTAACTCTTTCTCCCGAGAAACAGATATCACCCGAATCTATGGTTGGGTCAGTTGTGTAGGTTTTGGTTAGGAAGGCAGATGTAGCTCCGGCGCCGGTTTGCGCAAAGCTTATCCCACTTAGGTCTGCGCCAATAAATGTGGCGCTTTCTAGTGAGGCTGCACCGCCAAACATTTCTCCGTATATATCGATCACATAACCCCAATTTGGTCCTCCAGATACCTCTGGCCCGATCATTGCTGAGTACAGGCTGAAAACAACGGGATAAAGGCTGAATTTAAGTATCCCTTGTGCATAGAGGAATGATCCTGTCTGAGGTTCAAACAGCATTTGGCCCTCAAAGCCTACAAAGGGCAGCTGCGCAGATAGACCAAACTCCTGCCATAGCCAACCATCTAGCAGAAAATCTGAACTGCTTGATATCTCCATAAACCCAATGCAAAGCCCCACATCAAGGGTGGATTTGAAGGTAGAGAAAGGCATTGTCTGTAAAGGAGCTAGCCCAATTTCTGCCATCCATGTTCCAGTGAATGGACCCTTGGCCAGAGATGCGGTGGCCCCCAGCAGTACGACAGCAAAAATTATCAAGAGAATGCGGTGAGTCACGATCGCTCCTTTCCTATGTGGCCAATGAAGATCTGTGGCATGTGCTCCTCATGGATTTCTTTTTTTGTAGTATCTTGACCGTACCTTGCTTGTCACTGATCCTCTATGTTGTTCGACCACACAACATGGGAAACTGATCACCTGAGCCGGTGAGCTATGAGCGATCGCTATTTACTAGGAGCGCAGTCTGTGGTAGACTAACGGATCATGAGACGCTTCGTATTATTGGCTCATAAAGCGCCACTTACAAATGACTTCTCGCTGAATGACCTACCGGGGGGTGCGGGTAGAATAGATGTTTTATGTCGATCGATTGGCGCAGCCTTCTTTCTCTCTCATGACCTGCGACGGGACGTTGAAGTCAATCTCCTTATACAACAGAAAATTCAGATACGCCTTGTTGGGAAAAGACTTAAAGGTCTGAATCCTGACGAAAGGTCGACTGCCGCTTTAATCAAACATGCTCTTAAAAAACTTGCCTTACAAGAAATAGAGCAAGATGAAGAAGTCGAAAGTACTCCGGGGATATTGATATCGTGGCGTGGCCTATCTGATATTGTGGATCGTCTTTACCAACTTGGCGCACATCCTATCGTGCTACACGAACAAGGAACCCCAATTGAGCCCTCCTCAATACCAAGTGATCCGGCGTTCTTCCTTTCCGATCATGAGGACTTCTCCTCCTGGGAGGAAAGTGTACTTGATGATCTGCCGCACATCTCCCTTGGCGAAAAAGCACTTCACACAAGCCAGTGCATAACTATTGTCCATTACCTCCTGGATAGACAGCAGGAAGATGAAGGAGACCTTGTCTTGTGTCATAAGGTTTGGGAAGAATCTAAAGCGCAGCTTATCAAGGGCCTGCTTGAGGATTTCGGTATACCAGTAAACCTTATGACTCATGTGCCACCCTCGGTTCTACCGATTACAGTTGATGGATTAAGTGAGATCCGAATCATGGTCCGACCTCGGGACCTTAGGCGTGCAAAAGAGATAGTACTGGATTACTTCGAACAGCCCGGCGATAACTAGACTATCAAGGCATTCTATCTTGTCTGGCAGATCAGGCTCCTTGTTCTGATAAGTGCCAGTTTTGCTAGCTTTCTCTCTCTACTTGCAGATAACCCTGAAAGCATGTGAACACTATTGGCAATTATTACACCCCCCAATGGTGATCTTTCTAGTTAGGGAATTTTCCTTTCCATCGTTGTCAATAACCATTAGGGTCACGTCGCATGTTCCTGCTAGCTGGTAGATGTGGGAGACTAGTTCGCCAGTCTTGCTAGTCCCATCACCGAAATACCACTGCCAGGTTGTTATGTAGCCATCTTCGTCATTTGATGAAGTGGCATCAAATACCGTTTCGGTCCTTCTTTGCGGAATGTATGGAGTTACTATGAACTGAGCAGTTGGGGCGTGATTCAGTGCTTCGACACTGTGAGTAATCTTCCCTGTCGCACCAGCGGAATCTACTACCGTAAGGGTTACCGCGTACGTTCCCTTGTTGTAGAAGGTGTGATCTACAAATGCTCCTTTTTTTGTGACGCCATCATCGAAATCCCAGGAGTAAGAGATGATGGCTCCGTTTGGGCTGGTTGAATTGCTTGCGTCGAAGTGGACAACAAGCGGGGGATAACCGTAAGCTGGATCGATGCTAAACTGCGCGTGCGGATTGCTCAGAAGAGAGCAACCCCCAAGTATCAGAACAGTGGCCATCAGTACTGGCACTATAAATATTGACGCTATCATGTTTCTTCTTAAAGCCACGTCTCCTCCAAGTCCTCAGGCAGTTTTCTCTTCGCCAAGGGCCTCATTGTCCTCTTTGTTTTCTTGGCCGCTTTCCTTCTCGGCTTCGCTTTCTTCTTCCTTTAGGGTAATGCGGATCTCTTCCAATCGTTCTGCCACACGGCCGAAAACAGTTTCTTTGGGAAATGTCCCGTCTTCCTGTTTTTCTCCGGCAGGGATGCCCGTTAGAATCTCGATTCCTTGTTCGGCGGTTTCTACGGGATAGATATGGAAGTTATCCTGACTGACAACATCTACTACCTCTTCAGAAAGCATAAGATTATCGACGTTTTGCTGAGGGATGATTACGCCTTGTTCACCGGTTAAGCCTTTAGCCTTACAAATCTTGAAAAAACCTTCAATCTTCTCGTTAACGCCACCAATTGGCTGTATCTGCCCTTTCTGGTTCACTGATCCAGTGATAGCGATGCCCTGCTTGATAGGCAGATTTGCAAGGCTGGAAAGGAGCGCGTATAACTCGGTACTTGAGGCGCTGTCTCCGTCTATCATTGAGTAGGTTTGCTCGAAGGCAAGGCTTGCTGATAGGCTGAGCGGTTTCTTGCTGGCAAACTTCTCCCCAATAAAGCCCTTGAGGATCATTATACCTTTTGTGTGGGTGTGCCCACCTAGCTCAGCCTCACGTTCTATGTCAACGATACCACCTTTCCCGGTATGTACTGTTGCTGTTATCCTGGATGGCTTTCCGAACATGTAATCGCCCAATTGAAGTACAGCTAGACCGTTCACCTGGCCGATACTCTCACCCTCTGTATCCACTAACAGGTGGCCACGAGCCATCATCTCCTGGATTTTGTCTTCCAGAAGGTTAAGACGATTATCCCTTTTGTGCAGCGCCATAAGCACATGTTCTGCTGTGACATGATCAGAGTTCTGCTGACGTGCCCAGTAGGATGCTTCCTTTACTATAGAAATGAGGTTCCCAAACTGACAGGATAGCTTCTTCTGATCTCCCGCTAGCTCAGAGGAGTATTCTACTACCTTGGCTACGCCGGTAGAATCGAAGGGGACCATAGCCGGCTCCTCGTCACACCTAGCGCGCAAGAACCTGGCCATTTCTTGTTCATGTTCCGGTGTACGATCCATCTCAGTATCAAATTCACTTTTCACAGAGAAGAGCTTTGGAAAGTCTTCATCATAGTAGTGAAGTAGTTCATATATCTGTGGGTTGCCTATGATGACAATCTTCATCCGGAACGGTACTGGTTCTGGCTTCAAGCCCTCATTAGTGCCGTAGCCAAGCATCTGAAGTGGATCTTCAATTCTTATCTCCCTTCGCTTGATTGCGATCTTGAGTCCATCCCAAGAGAGACCAACACGAAAGAGATTGTTCGCGTTCAGGACTAGATAACCACCGTTTGCCCGATGGAGGGATCCGGGCTTGATCATAGTGAAGTCGGTAGTTGCTACGCCCATTTGAACACGGCGCTCAATGGAGCCGAAGAGGTTGGTATATGTGGCGTTTTGTTCCACAATTACCGGCGCCCCCTCGGTCTTTGAGTTATCTACAAGCACGTTGATCTGGTAACGCTTGAACGGGTCACTATGAGCTCCTGGTAATGGGATGACGGTTTTGCTGGCATCCCTTCCTCCATTCCTGAAACTTTCTAGGTTCTGCACAATGTCGTGCTTTGTGTCATCTAGGAAAGCGACTACTCGATCCAGGGAGCCATAACGCTCCTTGAGCTGATTAAAGCGAGGCTCGATGTTAAACAAAACCGCGTCTTTTGCTAGTTTCTTGATCTCCTCTTCTCGCTCCTCTTCTATCCGTGCCACCTCCTGAAGATGGTCTTGGATGATGGACTGTAGCTTTCCCTGCCTTTCACGTATCTTGGCCCGCTCTTCGTCGGAAAGTGAGGCGTATTCTTCCTGGCTAAGGGGTTCTCCCTTTTCCTGCAAGGGTAAGGTATTTATTCCAATTGGAGTTCTCTGAATGGCAAATCCTAATTCACGTGCCTTTGCCTCCATCTCGTCTGAGAGGGCTGAACGTTTTTCGGTGAAACGCTCATTGATACGCTTGCTTCCCGCCTTGAAATCGTCTGATTCAAATAGCTTAGGAATCTCCGCCTTAAGGCGGTCTATCAAGTGAGCCATATCATCCCGTAGTTGCGCTCCCTTTCCAGCGGCAAGCTCTAAGCAGTTTGGCTTATAGGGATTCTCAAAATTATGTACGTAACATAAATCAGGTGGGGTTGGTTCATTCTTACTGGCGTGGCTGAGGAAGTATTCTACAGCTGACATCTTCCCGGTTCCTGTTCCGCCAGCAACGTAGATATTGTAACGATTCTTTCGGTCTTTTATTCCTAAACCGAGTTTCAGCGCTTCAATAGCACGGTCCTGCCCTATGATGCGGTCCAATGGCTCAACTTCTGCAGTTGTGCGGAAATTGAAAGATTGTGGGTCGCACATGCGACGTAATTGATCTTTGGTTAATTTTTTGGCCATTTAACATTCCTCCGGGTAGAATTCTAGCGCAGATGCTAATGACAATACAACGTAGAAACCGCGCTTGGATGGTTATCATCGCTGCTGGCTTGGCGGCAATGGCCTCACTAGTAGCTTGGGCTGATACAAGTATTCTCCCACTGATCGGTACGCCAGGATCTTGCACATACTGCGAGTATTTGGAAGATGCGCTTAGTTCTGCGGATCACTCCATTGACATCCTTCTTTCCAATGCTGAACTGGGCGAGAATGGCATCTGGGATGAAATCATTGATGCTTATGAGCGTGGGGTGATTGTTCGTGTTCTTCTGGATGAGAGTGATTGGGCGCAATCAATTACTGATAAGAACCGGCCAGCCATAGAATTCCTAAGCTCTTGTGGAATTGACGCGCGCTTCGACGATCCATCAGTAACCTCTCATGCAAAGCTCGTGGTTATTGACCAAATGCTTGTGATTCTTGGTTCTAGTAATTGGAATGCTCGCTCTTTTCACGAGCATGAGCAAGCAGATGTATTGGTCAAGGATAGCAGGGTAGGGAAAGTGTTTGCTTCCTACTTTGATCGTTTATGGAGAGGCAAACTCTTTCCTGGGGCTGTCAAGCTGGCCATTGATGGTGTCTCATACAATGGTCCGTTGATTGTTCCCCTCCCGGAGACTGAGGATACGGAGAATTATCCAGCTGTGCTTCTTAAGCTTATTGCACAGGCTAGAGAGTCAATTCACGTGGTTATGTATAGAATTTCCTATTACCCCCAATATCAAGATAGCGTCACCAATGAAATCCTGAATGCTCTGATTGGGGCATCCTCACGCGGGCTGGACGTACGGGTACTGATGGATGATTGTGCGTACTACGAATCCGATGCGCAGGCGAATCTGCAGGCTGCTCGTTACCTATCTGACCGTGGGGTTAATGTGCGCATGGATGATCCTACGGTTACTACCCACGCTAAACTAGTAATAATCGATGAGCTAACAACGATTATTGGTTCGACAAATTGGAACTACTATTCGCTGGCGAAGAACAATGAAACCGATATTGCTTTCATCGAGTGTCCGGCGGTTGCAAAGCCATATGAAGCTTTCTTTCAAACCCTTTGGAATAAAGGGCGCAAACACCGATAAAAACACTAGCTAGGGGCTTTGATCATTATCATTGATTGTGTAGCCACACTTTGTGCACTTCCAAGTAATCTTTCCGTTTATCACATTGAACTGCACGGGAAGCATTGTTCCCCCACATTTGGGACAGCGAAAAATGGCCAAATCGGCGGGGATGGCCTCGCCATCTGGGCCAGTGGCCACAAGGCTGATAGGTTCTGACATGGACAGGCCTATGCCTCCGGTTGGGTTTTCTAGGCCGACATTTCCTGTCACAGTCACTGTGATTCCGTCCATGGCTAGGTGGACTACCGTAATCAATATCCCGACAAGGATGGCGATCACGATTATCGCTGCAGTAACTATTGCGAGCTGCTTCATGATATTTTCCCTTCAGTGCTACAATGGGTGCCGTTTGTCGATGACGATCGACGGACAAGGAGTCTGCGACCGTCGATTCCCACCACTTTGACCTCTTCTCCAAGAGCGATTCTCCCCTCTAGGGAGCGCGCACTCCAATATTCGCCGCTGATGAAAATTTTACCTTCCGGGTTCATAGCGTTCTTGGCAATACCTTGCATGCCAATAAGTGAGTTTATGCCCATGGCGGGGGGCTTACGCTGGATTAGTAGTGCCTTAGATACAACGAACACAGACAGTGCAGAGACTACTCCTACCACAAGAAATACTGTCACTAATGAAAGACCTATCGCTCCGTCCTCAATGTCAAACAGAGTTAGCGAGCCTATTAGGAGCGCTACTATGCCTCCTGCTGTTAAGATTCCATCTGTTGGTGTGAACGCGTCCAATACCATCAATGCAATACCGAAGATGATCAATAACAATCCTACAATATTCATTGGAAGCATTTGTAGACCCAGAAAAGCAAGAACAAGACAGATACCACCCGCAGCAAGTCCGAAACCTATCCCCGGTTGGAAGAACTCGTAAACTAGTCCAGCCATACCTAGAATGAACAGAATGTAGACTAAATTTGGGTCAGTGAGATATCCCAGAAGGCGTTCCCGCAGTGTTGGGCTAATCTCTTCCAGTGTCAAATTAGCTGTACGAATGGTTCTACCATCGGCGAGCACGTAGCCATCAAGTTGTGTGAGCAAGTCGGATAAATCATCACTGATTAGGTCAATCACTCCCTGGTCAAGTGCTTCCCTGGCTGTGAGTGAGCTTGACTGGCGTATCGCTTTCTCCGCCCATTCAACGTTACGTCCTCGTTCCTCTGCCACCGATTTAGCAAACGCCACCGCGTCGTTAGTTGTCTTTGCCATCATTGTCTCATCACTGCCTGTATCGCCTGAAATGAGAGGTACAGGGTGGGCGGCGCCGATGTTCGTTCCCGGAGCCATGGCGGCTATGTCTGCTGCTAGCGTAATCAGGGTGCCTGCTGAAGCGGCACGAGCACCAGCCGGGGCAACAAAGACAACAATTGGCAGCGTAGATGATAGCTCGGCCATCACAATGTCGCGCATAGATTCGCTCAATCCGCCGGGAGTATTGAGGCTTATGACAACAAGTGATGCTCCCTCATCTTCAGACTGCTTGATAGCGCGGATTATGAAGTCCTTGCTTGCAGGATTTATAGATCCGTTAAGCGTAACGTGCACTACCATCTCACCTGCAAATGATGCGACGGCAAGGCTCATTACCAACAAGACAGTAACACCAAGCACCAATCCTTTCATGGCCTCGTGACAGTACATCATGGACAGTGTTTGTTGCAAGTCTGCAGCAAATACGCTGTTGATTTGTTATCATAGGTTGTACAGGATAGTCTAGTCAAGCAGAAAGGTGATTTATGATTAAAGCGATAGCCTTTGATTTTGACGGCTTGATACTGGACACAGAGCTGCCAGTGTTTCGTGCTTGGAAGGAAGTATTCGAAACACATGGTCATAGGTTGACGCTTGAGGATTGGGTGGATTATATTGGGCGTTCACCCGAGGCGTTTGATCCATGTACAAGCCTGGAAAATCTGTTGAAAAAACCGATTGACTGCGACGCCATTAGAAAAGATCACCACTTGCGGGAAGCAAAA
>JAGYNL010000051.1 GCA_018399865.1 Candidatus Bipolaricaulota bacterium
AATTTGACCGGATCGTTGTTGTTTAGACGATTGCGGTCAGGTAAGAGATGGTCAGGGTCAATCGTTACCCGCCTGACTGGTTTGCAAGTGGTGAACGTGATAGTTGCCGGACTATCTTTTCCGTCCCACTCTTCTCGCGATGTTTCGCCTGAGCCCAGCAGCGCTTCCACAATCACGGGTTGTTCCACGCCGCCACTGCGCTCAACCTGCACAGTGGTTTTGTGTTCCTCTCCGTTTTGCTGACGTGACAGTATCTCTACCTCATAGTCAACCGTTGTGTCGCTGTGTAGCCAGGTTTCAAAAATCGAGGTAAGCGATCTGCCAGCTTCTTGTTCTAGTATTTCACGGTACTGCGAAACATCAATCTGCGAATGCATATACTGGGAAGTTGCGTTCTTTAGCGCGCTCTGAAAAGACTCTTTGCCGATTGCAGAGGCAATGCTTCGAGCCACCAGGTATCCCTTATCATAAAGGCGGACGGCAGTAGCATTATCATAGTTAACGTCAGTTTGCGGCTTAATTATGGTTTCATCAAAACCCAGCTCAACTTGCTGGATGTATGGAAATTCCACCTGATGCTCACGCAGGTTCATAAAGCCAAACTGGGAGATCACAAAATTCTCAAGAAGGCCATTTCCTTTTGTAGAAAAGAGGTTTGGCCCAAACTGGCCATATTTTTCCTCGAAGTAAGTTATGGATAGATACTGGGCCATGCCCTCTGAAAGCCAGTTCTCAGCGTCTAGGTCCGTTCCTATACCTATTCCCCACCACTGGTGAGCAATCTCGTGAGCCAAGACGAATACACTTAAGCGGTTAAGCGCTCCGGGAATGGTAACATTACGATGCGTGAAGAAAAGGCGCGAAAGCCAGACTATGCCATCAGCAGCCATTGATAGTCCGTTCTCGTTTGGGTTTTCCACCATTGTAAGGCGGGCTCTTGGGTAAGGCCCGTATTTATCCTGATACTCCTTTATGATATCTCTGGCGTAGGTGGCATACAGGCGGGCTGTCTCATCGTGCCCAGGTAGGTAGAAAACCTCAATTGGCACCTCTAGCTCGTCCAGGGAGAAACGCTCGTAGTCGCTTGAAGCAGCAATGGCGATCGTCCGTGAGGGATTCCGGTTTGTCACAATGTATGTTACGTCATCAGCTTCTTCATCGGATTTTTCCTCATTGGTAATGCATGAATCTGCTCCTACCGCAAGTGCTATATTCGCCGGTAGTGTTATCTTTGCTGAGTAGTTGGCTGCAGGGATCTGCAACGGGAATTTATCCTCAGCGTATAACAAGGTGCCTTCCTGTTCCTTCAGCTTATCATCTTGGGAGATGAGAATGGGATTCCATCCGAAGCGCCAAGTAAGCACCCCATCATTGACCTCTTGGTCTCCGTAGACCGAATGGGGTACGCAGGTGGTGAAATGTATCCGCAATGTAACCGGGTCGGTTCCGTCAAGGTCCACGGCAAGGACGGTCTGCTCCAGCGAGTAGGTCTGCCATGCGGGAGGGATTGATAAAAAGCGAAAGGACAAAGAACTGGCGCTATCGCTTTGCACTGTCTCTACAGCCTCTATTTTTGTATACGAAGGCTCAAAACCAGATGGGTATGTAGAATCTATTGCGCGGCCTTCTAAGTAGGGGTTCTTCTCGCTACCCAGGTTTGCTAGAAGCAAAAAGTAGGCCTGAGTATCGCTTGGTGTAAATGTTACGTCCTGGTAGCCTTGGATTATTTTCTGTTTGATATCAATTTTTACTGATATATCGTAGCTTACGGCACCCGCGCTGAGGCTAGCAAACATTATTATGATACCCATACAAAAAAGAAAACGGTCAATACTGAGCCCCTTTCTCATCCTATCCTCCTGATTCAAAGACAAAATTCTCTTGTTATTCTTCTAAGTCTTCCTTAGAGCGATCCACTTTCACGTTTACTGCTGTTATTTCACGTTCAGTAGTTCCTTTCACGGTGAGCACGACTGGTCCTATATTCACCTCGTCTCCAACATTAGGCATTGCCTCCAGCCGGTGCAATAGAAGTCCGCTTAGGGTTACCCCCTCGTCGTCGGGCAGTTCTATGTCCATGGTGCGATTTAGATCGTGCATGGATACTTCACCGCTCACTAGCGCCTCGTGGGGTGAGTTGCGCTTGATAAGAATTGCTGGATTGTCATACTCATCCTCGATTTCACCTACGATTTCTTCGATGATATCCTCTAGGGTGACTATGCCGGCCATCCCACCGAATTCATCTATCACTACTGCCATATGCACGCGTTCTCGTTGGAACTCGCGCAACAGGACATTGATTGGTTTTGTTGTTGGTGTGTAGTAAATTGGCCGTAGAAGCCCGTGCAGGCTAGTTTGCGGTTTGTCTACTTCTTCCAGAAGATCTTTGGCGTAAAGCGTTCCCACCACCTTGTCTGGGTGCTCCTCGTACACAGGAAAGCGGGAGTGTCCATCCTTGGCCACTATTTCACGCGCTTTACGTGGGGACGTTCTCACCTCAATCGCCTGTACGTCCATGCGTGGGACCATCACCTGCTCGGCGGTGATCTCGTCGAAGTCTAGAATTCGGCGTATCATCTCCCCATCACGCACATCGATCAATCCGCTTTCCTCGCTTGCGTCAATAAGCGTCTCGATCTGAACATCGCTTACAGGCGCTGGCCCTTCTTGCGAGGCGCTCTCTCCGAAGACGAGCATTATAGAATTGGCTATGTTGCGGAAAATAAAGATCAATGGACGCAGCACTTTTGTAAGAGAGTGTAGATTATTGATCGAAAACAGTGTTAAGCGCTCCGCGTTGTTCTTAGCAAAGTTCTTGGGTGTAATCTCGCCGAAAATAAGCAATGATACAGTCATCACCGCAGTTGCCAACAGCCCCGCCTGGTAACCGGGAAGACCATTTCCGATGACCTTTACGGAAAGAAGGGTCATAAGTGAACTAGCGGCAACATTGGTCAAGTTATTCAGAATCAGAAGAGCTGTGATCATATCGTTTGGCTCAGCAAGCAGCAGGGATAGACCACGCTTCTTTTTCTTATGGGTGTCGATTAGATACCGCAGGCGTCCCTCATCAATGGAGGTAATAGCTGTCTCTGTGCTGGAAAAGTATGCTGAACAGGAGACGAAGAACACAAGCAGCGCAATCTGCGCGCCTATTGACACGGTAATACTCACCTCT
>JAGYNL010000052.1 GCA_018399865.1 Candidatus Bipolaricaulota bacterium
ACTGTAGAGACAGCTTACGCCATTCCAGTTTACACTGCCAAGTATATCCACCAGCCAGAATACCGGAGATAAAGCCAATTACTTTTGCGAATATTCAAAGACACTATTAAAGTCTAAAGGACAACGTCATTGATAAAACCGGCTCAGAATAATTGGCAGGCCATGGAGCGGGGCTTTCTTGACCACAATCTCGCTTTGGTAGTTGGGGGTTATCTCAACATCATCTACTCACTAGGCAACACTACTAAATGTTCTTTAGAACGAAAGTCCCGGCAGCATACAAGCCTCCGATTATGCTAACCGGAATACATGACAAATGGTAGCAATGCTTCAAGCCAACCCACAACAAACCTATGAGTGCTAGGTTGGTATTATAAGACATGGCTCTTCGCTCTTTGCAGTGGGTAACAGAAATCCCAAATTATAACTTGAGAAAAGCGCCTTCTCGCGTCCAACTCCTATGCTCGCTCAAGACGCAGGCTCCACTGAGAAACGCGTTTCATCTGTTCTTTGGTTAATGATATGCTACTTGTTCCCTGCCCGTCTAACAGTCGCCTTTTCATGTATCTCGCAGGGTGGAGTCGTACTCCACCACGTTGGAAGTTTTTTCTTCTGTAGCGTGTCATGTAGCGTTGGTAGTTTATCTACCACGTTGACTTGCCTGCCATGTTGAGTCAAATTTACGTATGAAATGCACAACGTTGGAGACTAGCTCCAACACTACATAAACAGCGACTTTCTGTTGTAGCGTGTGCAGCTCGCCTGCCACGTTTGGTTGCCTAAAACGTTGATTTGCCTACCGCGTCCGTTTCTGGCAAGCAAAACTAATCCTTACACCCTAATTCTTGATCCGTACTTATCACTCTCGAGCTCTGCTTTCCCTGCGCCTCTGCGTCCCTGCGCGAGTATGCTTTCAGCTTTTCTGTTTACCAGTAACTGATCACTCATCACGTATCACTCGTTGCTACTGATACATCACTATGTCACCTCTCTGACAGAGGCAGCATGTTGTGCATAACTACCTTTGACTACCCACTCAGAACAGCGAGGAACCAGAAACAAAGATCTTTAAGTCAAATGAGCCAGTGTGTTGGCGACTGCTTTCTACAAAGAAGGAGGACAGCCGGGCGACGTGGTTGCGCCGTCCGGCCGCAAATGCGCTGTCTACAGCGAAGTCTAACTTGTCCTTACAAGCTGTCCAGCGAGGTAAGCAGTGTAGGCAGACATGTCGAAATGGCCGTGGCCAGAGAAACCAATGAGGATTACTCGCTTTTCATCCCGCTTGGCTGACTGCCGGGCAAGCTCAACCGCAGCGTGTACGGCATGGGCCGTCTCTGGAGCTGGTATTATCCCCTCTGTACGCGCAAAGAGCGTCGCGCTTCCGAACACATCCACTTGATCGAAGGCAACCGGTCGCACAATCTCGTCTTCAACAAGGCGTGTTATGATCGGTGCCATGCCGTGGTAGCGAAGCCCGCCGGCGTGGATTGGTGGGGGCACAAATTTGTGTCCCAGCGTGTACATCCGCAGAAGGGGCGTCATCTCGGCCTCATCTCCGAAGTCGTAGCGCACATCCCCGTTTGTCATTGTTGGGCAAGCAGTCGGTTCTGCTGCAACGAACTCAACTCTCCGTCCCCGCGACTTCGCATCCGATAAGATGGGGAGCATCAGGCCCGCGTAGTTCGACCCTCCACCCACGCAGCCGACCACAGCATCCGGATACTCTCCGGCAAGATCCATCTGGCTGAGTGCTTCCTGGCCAATTACAGTCTGGTGAAGCAACACATGGTTCAAGACGCTGCCCAGCGAGTATTTTGCGCCCGTGGTCACTGCTTCCTCGACCGCCTCGGATATTGCAATTCCTAGCGATCCCGGGGAATCAGGATCCTTCTCTAAGATAGCTTGCCCGGATTTAGTTCGGTTTGACGGTGATGGGATTATCTCCCCGCCGTAGAGCTCGATCATCGCTTTTCGGTAAGGCTTGTAATCGTAGGAAACCTTTACCATAAACACGGTAACGTCCATACCTAATGCTTGACAAGCAAAGGAAAGCGCACTACCCCACTGGCCGGCCCCTGTCTCGGTGGTAAGCCGCTTGGTCCCTTCGATCTTGTTGTAGTAGGCCTGAGCAACAGCGGTGTTAGTCTTGTGTGAACCGGTAGGGCTAGCCCCTTCGTACTTGTAGTAGATATGAGCAGGCGTGTCGAGTGCGCGCTCGAGGCTCATTGCCCGATGAAGCGGCGTTGGCCTCCACAGCCGGTAGATCTCCTGCACCTCAGCGGGGATGTCGATAAAGCGATCGGTGGAAGCCTCTTGCTCAACACAGGTCTTTGAAAACAGCGCCTTCAGCGCTTCAGGCGGCAGTGGCTCTCGTGTAGCTGGATCAAGTGGCGGGTCAAGCGGCCGATCGAGGTCGGCAAGCACGTTGTACCATCGGGTTGGAAGCTCATTCTGACTCAAAACAAAGATTTTCTGCATGGTGACGTCTCCTTTTGTAAACATTTAATTGGATTAAACGGACAACAAATGAATTAATAACGCCACCAAGGCTCAAAAGGAGGAACTAGAGGACGGAAAGAGCGAATAAGGGGCTCAGGCAGAGCCCAGCCAAACATACCTCCGCACGTTCCGTATGTATAACATAACCAACCGAGTTTATAGATTCTATCCGCGGTTGTCAAGTCATCGCTGAGTTTATGCAGACCTAATAGTCATGATCTGTCAGCTTCACGGGAATGGCGTGATATGTTGTCTGGTCGATTAATGCGTTCGCCAAGACATCAGGACACCGCATCATGAATCGGCTGCAAAGGTCAAGAAGCAAGATTCACCGCTACTTGATTGACCCAAAGACCGCACTATTGCTATCATTGTCTTCGACCGTTTTTGAGTTTTGCTCAGGCATTCACATTGAATTGCCAACCTAAGGAGGCAGATTGAATATCCAAAATAGT
>JAGYNL010000053.1 GCA_018399865.1 Candidatus Bipolaricaulota bacterium
ATCTAGGTGATTTCTACGAAGCATTTTTCGATGATGCCAAGATCCTTTCCCGCGAACTTGATGTAGTTCTAACAGCCCGCAACGGAAATCCGATGGCTGGAATACCGATACGCCGAGGTGAGGCCTACATGAACAGGCTGCTCAAGCGAGGGTACAAGGTAGCAATCTGCCAACAGATGGAAGATCCAAGCAAATCAACAGGCCTTGTAAAGCGTGAGGTCGTTCGTGTGCTGACCCCGGGAACCACCATTGATGAAGAAACCCTTGATGCTGATCAGAACAACTACCTCTGCGCTCTACAATCAGGGAAAGAAAATCATGGACTAGCTACCCTGGATCTATCTACCGGCGAGTTCAAGTGCACTGATTCCTCATCCTTGGAAGAGCTTCTAGAGGAGATAAGTCGTCTATCACCAAGTGAATGTCTGCTAGCCGAAGGAACTTCAGATTCGGTGAAACAAGCACTTCCTTCAGTCCTTATCACCTATCTACCTTTGGAAGCCTTCCAAGCATCCCTAGTTCCTGGCGATAGTATTATAGGTGTAAGCGAGGAAGGATTACAGGCATCGGGGGGTATTCTCTCTTACGTAAAAAAGACCCAACGGCGGGTCATCCATCATATCCGTCCACTTCAAGCCTACTGCCTGCAAGAGCACATGGACCTAGATTCATTCACGGTAAGCAGCCTGGAACTGGTAAAGCCAATGCGTGAAGGACAGGAGAAAGGAACCCTATTACATGTTCTAGATAGAACTGTGACCACTATGGGAAGACGTCGTCTTAGAAGAGCCTTGCTTTCACCACTGACAAATCAGGCAAAGATTGAAGAAAGAATGGATGCTGCAGAGGTTTTGGCAAACGATTACTTGCTAACAGAAGAGCTGCAAGAACTGGTTAAACAAGTTCATGACCTGGAGCGCTTGATAGGTAAATTGGGAACTTCCCGTATGGGGCCATTAGATCTACTCCTTATGCAACAGACGCTCGCCCAAGTGCCACTCATAGCCCAGAAACTGGCAATCGACAGTAACAAGTCGCAAGCCTTAAGCAACATCATGCACGCACTTGAAAACGACAGGTTGATTCCTTTGTTTAAGGAATTAGCTTCTATGTTGGTTGACGAACCACCAGCCGATGCGCGCGATGGCGGTGTGATTCGAGATGGATACAACGACCAATTAGACAAGCTGCGTAACGAGGAACGCTCTGTGCGTGCCAAGATTGCAGACATGGAAGCAGCAGAGCGCGACCGCACCAACATTCCCTCTCTAAAAGTTGGCTACAACAGGGTTTTTGGTTACTTTATAGAGATCACCAAGACACACCTTTCCAAGGTACCGCCAGAATACACAAGACGTCAAACCCTTGCTAATGCAGAAAGGTTTGTTACAGACAAACTAAGAGCTTATGAAGAACAGATTTCCCTTGCCAACGATCGCGCATTGGCCTTGGAGCTTGATCTGTTTGATAGGAAGTTGGAGCAACTGATCTTGGAAATACCGTTGCTGCAATCGATCGCCGACGCGCTATCACAGCTAGATTTCTTTTTATCTCTGGCAAGCGCGGCACGCCATTACAGCTACACCCGCCCCATCTTTACCGACAAGCACCAAATCATTATACAGGGCGGGCGTCATCCGGTTGTGGAACAGGTAGAGGAGTTCGTACCCAACGATCTTACTCTAGAGCAGGCAACAGACCTTGTTATTCTAACCGGCCCAAATATGGCCGGAAAATCAGTCTACCTAAGGCAGAACGCGCTTATCGTATTGATGGCTCAAATCGGATCATTCGTACCTGCAAGGAAAGCAACCCTTCCTATTGTGGATCGTATCTTCGCCCGGGTGGGCGCAAGCGACATCCTGATATCCGGCATCAGCACCTTCATGATGGAGATGTTAGAGGTGGCAACCATACTTAAGCGGGCCACTAACCGCAGTTTTGTAATCCTTGATGAGATGGGGCGTGGAACCAACACCTTTGACGGCGTATCAATAGCCTGGGCGGTAGCACGCGAACTGGCAACCCAGGTAAGGGCAAAGTCACTGTTTGCTACCCACTACCAAGAGCTGACTCGCCTTGCTGATGAGATCCCAACAATCACCAACTGTCATGTAGCAGTTAAGGAATTGGGAAAGGATATAGTATTCCTCCATCGTGTTGAGCCGGGAATAGCATCAGGTAGCTATGGCGTATACGTTGCTCGCCTGGCTGGCTTGCCAGAACGGGTAACAAAGGTAGCCGATAACATCCTGAGCGAACTTTTGGAGGAAGCCCCCCTATCCCGCCTGGGAAGATCAGACCCCAAGGCTGAAGAAATATCCCTGTTTGGCTCCCAGGATCACCCGGTACTCAAAGCTTTGCATAAGATCGATGTAAATAGCCTTACCCCCCTAGAAGCGCTAAAACTGATCGCATGGCTAAAGGATCAACTGTAGAAAGCGTTCCATACAATGCCCAAGGTCTAGCAAAGGACAACCACCTGGTACATGTTTCCAAATATCGGTTGTACGATGGTTTCACATAGCTAGTTCGCGATTAGCTTCGCTCCCAGCTATTCTAGCAACCTGATTCTGCGCAGCTTTCGGTCAGCTACTGTTGTCTAAACAATTTCCTCCTGCTAGAATACTACAACTATTGTTTTTCAAGGAGGTTTGTTGATGAAAAGGAAGTACGTGATTCTTGGAGCGATGATGCTGCTACTGGCAGCAACTTCTGCTCTTGCTGCCAGTGTGGACATCGCATTTTACCAGGCAGGGGACACCTCGATTGCTATTCTTACCAATGTGACCGGTGCTGCTGTTACCGGCCTGCATGTGGAATTCGATAAAGAAGTGACAATCACAAACAAGGTCGAGATTGGTGGGTATCTTCCCGCCACCGGCGAGATGACGGGAACCGCATTTGACTTTGCAGGCGGTTCACTTGTGGCAAGTGGGGCAGTGGAGCTAGATTGGCAGCCAGCTGATGCTAAGCCCACCCTTATCTCATGGCTGGACAGTGGACTGCCCGCAGGCGCTCCATACTTCACATCCCTAGAGATGCTTGGGGTCCTAATGGGGCAGGGAATCGTCGTCATGCGTGAGACAAATCCTGAGCAACTTACTGCCATATTCACCGAGTTCTTCGCAGACAACAAAGCCTACTTTGAGCAGGTTTCTCAATCCTTGGGCATGCCTCTCGAGAGCTCCCTGATGCCGATCATTATGTCCGCCCCTGCAGAGGGAATAACCAACTTCTTCAACACCCTAGTTGGTATGCTGGGCGCTACTTCGGTTGAGGATGTAATGCAAGGAGATGTCGACTTCTCTGCGCTGATGGTGTTACTTGGATCCTAAGAGAATCAGGGGAGGCTTCTGCCTCCCCTTTAGAACATTGAGCAAGCGATTAATGGTGTTCGCTGCACTTGTATCTACGCCGTCGCTCGTCTGCCTGGCACAAGAGGCTAGCCAGAA
>JAGYNL010000054.1 GCA_018399865.1 Candidatus Bipolaricaulota bacterium
CAATGGTCGCGAAGAGAGGTACCACACTAGACCACTCCAGGCTAGCAGAAGAACCCAGCGAAGTGCGCGTACCCAGTAATGTCTCTTATTACACCGAACGCTCAACAACCTTTCATATGCTCCTCGTTTGTCCGTCTTTTGCAGTCATTGCGTTTCCCTTTCAGCTTACAGCTTAGAGCTACTAGTTCCTTTCACCTTTCAGCCATGAGCTAGTAGTTGCTTCTAGCTTAGAGCCACCAACTAATGCTGCTTCCAGCTCTGGGCGATCAGCTATTCTCTCTACGATCTTCATCCCTCAAGAAGTGGGTGATCAGGTGTGCCAAGATGAGGTGGCCATCTTCTGCGCGGCCATAGTGAGCTTCCTCAAACAAGACATAATGGTCGACCAAGCCCTTAATTCTACCCCCATCGAAACCTAGAAAGCCGATGGTGATTGCTCTTCGGCGTGTCGCCAATTCTAATGCCTTGACCACGTTAGGGGAGTTACCGCTGCAACTGATCCCAATAGCTACGTCTTCCTCTTCGAGTAGGTTATCCAATTGCTGGACGAATACCTCGGAATAGTGTTCATCGTTGCCCCAGGCGGTGATAAGGGGCACATTATCGGTTAGTGCGATGGCCTTAAATTTCCTCGTTCTTTGGGCTGATGCAAGCTTGTTGAGGTCATTGGCAAAATGGGAGGCAGTAGCAGCTGATCCTCCATTCCCGAAGATGAAAATCCGCCTGCCCTCCTCCCGGGCGTGTCGTAGTACGTCTGTTACCATCATACCTTGTTCGGGATCTATTCTGTCCAACCCCGCTTTCAGTTTGGCGAAATAATCTGCTACATAGTTCTTGATTTCTTGAATAGTAGTCATCTTGATTGCCTTCAATATTTATGTTCTTGCTTTATTATTCATGCTTGAAACGGTCAACAGCTTTGAGCTTGCTGTTGAGATCGTTGTAGGCTCTTAATTGCGTTAGTCAATGCTTATTTTTCCACGTAGATGATCTTGCTGCCCTGGGGCTCGAGATGAAACTCGGTCTCCACTAGACCCAATCTACTCATGACTTTCCTCAATCTCTGTTGCTTTTCTTCCTCGCAGTAGAGAAGCAGAAATCCCCCACCACCTGCTCCAAGGACCTTCCCCCCTTGCGCACCGGCCTTAAGGGCCTGACTGTAACACTCATCTATGTTGGTGTTAGAGATGCCAGAAGCCATTTGCTTCTTATACTCCCAGTTTTGGTGGAGAATCTCCCCAAAGCTTGTCAGGTCATCTCTGCATAGCGCCTTTCTAAGCTCTCGGGCAAGATCAACCATCCTCTCCAAGGCCTTTTGCTTTTTCTCATTACTTCGGGCACCTTCACTCTGTTCATTCAGAATGTTGGTTGCATCTCGATTGACACCGGTATAGAAAAGGAGCAGATTTCTATCCAACCGTTCCTTGGTGTCCTTATGACAGATTACCGGATCGACGAAAACCGTCTCATCAGCGTTGAACTGTATGTGATTCATATTCCCATAGGCTGCCGCATACTGGTCTTGTTTGCCAATCGGCTTTCCGAGGATTTCGATCTCAAGCTTGCAGGCCTCTTCGGCCAATTGCTCATGGGATCTGAACACATCCTTGCAGGCGTATAATGCGTGAAGCAGCCCCACCGCAAGACTAGAGGAGGAACCCAGCCCAGTGCCTGCAGGAATATCGGCAATGGTAGTTATCTCAATGCCACCGTCTATCCCTACAAGCTTCAGTGCCTCCCGCACTATTCCATGCAGAATTTGATCTACTGCATTAACGATCTCCGTTTTGGTGTAGGATACTCTGATGGTGTTATCGAATCGCCTATTCACGGTGACATACATGTACTTAGCGATTGCCGCACTGGTGACTGCACCGGGTTTCAGCTCGTAATAAGCCCGCAAATCGGATCCGCCCCCCGCGAAACTAATCCTGAAAGGGGTCCGCGAAATTATCACCCTCCAACCTCCTTTTTACCTCCTGATACCGCTTCGGTGTACCCATATCCTTGAGAAACTCATCAGTGGAATAGCCGTATAGTGGTTCGCCAGCCTCAAGCATTCGGGGGAAGACATCGCGAATGAAATCGTGCTCACCCTCTTGCGGCAGGTATTGCAATATCTTTGGCTCCAACAAGTACAACGCACCATTGCCTAGGTTTCCGTGGTCGAGGGTTCCCGGCTTGTGGTAAAGCCGGGTAATCCTCCCCCCCTCGTTCATGGTCACGATGTCGCTATCTTGAGGATGACTGCTTGGATGGATAGCCAGCGTAGCCACTGACTCCCTTTCCCCATGGTAGGCGAGCATCTTCTCCAGATCGACCTCACTCAGGACATCCCCATAGTGCACGAAGAAGGCCCCACCTGACTCCAGTTCCTGGCGAAAGCCGTTCAAGGCACCGGCCGTACCAAGGAGTTTTTTCTCGTAGGAATAGGTTATATCGACTCCAAAATCACCTCCCTCTTTGAAGTAACTTACTATTTTCCCCGGTAAATGATGCAAGTTAATATAGATATCTGTAATACTATATCGTTTGTAGTATTCGATATGGTGCTGAAGGATGGGTTTCCCGGCGATGGGGAGCATTACTTTGGGAAGTTCGTTCGTCAAGGATCGCAACCGGGTACCCTCACCGGCACACAAGATGACTGCTTTCATGGTTTAGTCTGTGGCTTGTAGACTGTGGTTGGTAGAAACAACAATACCTCTAGCTTTTCGCCTTTTGATTGCCACCATTGAGTTTGCTATCACATTGCGGTCGCTTCTGCTTCAAGCTTTCACCTTACAGCTTCAAGTTTACAGCTGATTTACTTTCACCTGTCAGCTATGAACTATGCCCCATGAGCTAATTCGCTATCAGCTCTTTAAGAACAATATCGACCGCTTCCTGTAAATCCTTGCATACGTAATCGGGCTGTGCCTGGTATTTACCGTCTTGACCGCCGTAGCCTGTCTTCACCAAAATGGTCTTAGAACCAGCATTTACGCCCGTCTGTATGTCCACCGTACGGTCACCGATCAAGAAACACTGTTGCAGATCCAGATTAAATGCTCGAGCGGCCTCCTCGAGCATCCCGATATGTGGCTTGCGATTAGGACAATCCTTCCGATACTTGGGAAGATCGGCGTTTTCATGGTGGGGACAGAAATAGATCGCATCCAAACAAGCGCCTTCTTCGGCAAGCATCCGCTGCAGTGCCTCATGGATCTTCTCTATGTCTTGTTCAGTGCAAAGCCCGCGGGCAACAACGGGCTGGTTGGTGACCACGATGGCCTTGATGGCATGATCATTGAGCTGATGGATAGCATTCCCAACCCCAGGAAGGAGATGCAGTTGATCTGGGCGATAAAGGAGATCCATCTCTTCATTTATCACCCCGTCGCGGTCCAGGAACACGGCGATATTATCCATAAAAAAATAAGTTGAAAGCTGTAGGCTGTAAGCTGAAAGTTATGAAGCGGAAAGTCAATTTCTGTTCTAAATTATTCTGTCACCCTACACTTTAGGGCTTACACCTTTGAGCTATATTTAGCTCTACACCTTAGAGCTTTGAGCTACCAGCTAAGTTACTTGCTTTGAGCTGACTGCTTGATGCTGTGTATCAACCCCATCATCATACGGTTGATCTCCATCGCGTCACCTGCGAGTTCTTCGTACGCCGGCTCATTGAGCCAGCTCCGTCTCTTAAACACCGACAGCAACGTCACCGTCTCGTACAGCGAACCCCTGGCAATGTAGAGAAACTGGACGAACTCCCTTTTCGAATGGCGTCCTTTGCCTTCAGCAATATTCAAAGCAACGGAAGTCACTGCGGCTTCTAGCTGGTTGATCAATCGGTAATGCTTCTGATCCGTATTCAGGCTCTCAGTGGCGCTGAGCACACGATCCACCCAAGCAACCGCCTTTTGCCACACCTGCAAATCCTCAAACGCAAACGTCATCTCCATAATTTCCTTTGGAAATAGCTCAAGAGTGTAAGCTCATAGCTCATAGGAACAACAACATCAGCTCTTTTGCCGGCTAATCTTCCTTACCCCTTTGAGCTTATCCCCCCTTTCAGCTTTGAGCTTAGAGCTAACCTGCTTTCAGGCAATGGTTCCTTCCAGCTTACAGCTTACAGCTATTCGAGCCCTCGGCTCGAATCAGCCATGAGCTTTCCTCACAACGCCCGTCTCCCGCATCAACCTATCCGCTTCTGTGAAGTAGTCGTTGAGATCAGCCATTGACTCTACCCAGGTGAGGTAATCAGCAAAGATTTCTTCTAGTCCCTTTTGCGGCTTCCATCCAAGTCTGCTCAATTTCTCTATACTGGATACGCTATTACGGGTGTCGCCAACACGATACTTCCCGGAGATCTCCGGTTGGATTTCTTCCTCCTTACCCAGGGCCTTCGCCAGCAGCTGAGCATACTCAAGAACAGTAGTGCCCCGGCCGCTCCCCACGTTAAACACCTCATAGTCTGCCCGCGCATCACTTAGGACAAGCATGTTGGCTTCGACTACATCATCGATATGGGTATAATCCCGTAGCTGGTGTCCGTCCTCGTAAATTATCGGTGGTTGGCCGTTGATTAAGCGCAGGGTAAAAATGCGGCATATACCTGAATATTGATTGTAGAGGGATTGTCGCGGCCCTTGGGTAATGGAATATCTCAGGGCAACGGTCGGAATACCCAAAAGCCTCCCCAATCGCAGCCCCGCCAATTCCTGACTATACTTGGAAAGGGCATATTGGTTGTAGGGGTTGGGAAACTGCTCCCGGTGCGGCAGCGGATCTGCGTGCTTGCCACACACAGGACACCTGATTTCCCACTCTCCTTGGTCTAGTTGGCTTAGGGTCCTGGGAAAAGGCTGAAAAGAACCATGCTCTTTACAGTTATATTGCCCCTCCCCGTAGACGGCTTGAGAAGAGGCGATGATGATCTTCTGCACCGGATAATTCAGCTCGTTTATGATCTCGTAGATCAAGGCAGTGCCAACCACGTTGGTGTGGATGAACTTGCTGTAGTCGGACATATAATCCTGGTAGGCCGCCTCGTGGAATACAATATCCACTCCCTTAAGGGCCTTAGCAATATCATCCTTGCTGCGCATATCGCCCTGGATGAACTCAGCACCTTCAGGAATGTGGTTTGGAGTACCGTCCCGGTGTACCCGCTCCTCCAGATTATCCATGATCCGGACCTTATAGCCCTCTTCCAGTAATCGGTCGGCTATGTGAGAGCCGATAAACCCTGCCCCTCCAGTGACCAAAACTCTCATAATCTCTCCTTTGATCTCGTAACGTTTCCCTTTTGATGTGCCCGTCCGCTTACAGCCATGAGCTTTCAGCTGTGAGCTAGTTTTGCTATGAGCCATGAGCTTATCTCAGTCCGTTCCATCGACACTCTCTCCTTTTCCCAAAATCAGGTATGGAATCCCCAGCAAAAGAATCTTAAGATCCAGCCCTAGTGACCAACAGTCGATGTATTCTAGATCGAGCCGGATCCACTCGTTGAAATCATGGGGTTTGCCTGATATATGCCACAGGGAGATCATCCCAGGTTTCACGGCAAGTTTGCGCTTCTGCCAGTTCTCGAACTGTTGCCATTCGTAGACAAGCACGGGCCGTGGCCCAACCAGGCTCATATCGCCCTTGAGCACGCTCCAGAGCTGGGGAAATTCGTCTAAACTGAACGTGCGCAGTATTCGTCCAACCTGAGTAACCCGGGGATCATGTTTCATCTTGAACACAGGGCCGTTCATCTCGTTTTCCGAAAGCAATTCATCTTTTAGTGCATCGGCGTTCAGGCACATCGTGCGGAACTTGTAGCTCGTGAAAAGCCTTCCATTACGCCCGACGACGTGCCAGCGGAATACAATTGGTCCCCGTGAGCTCAGCTTGATGGCAATGGCGATAAGAATGAGCAACGGAGAAAGGATTGACAGGAAGATACAGGCCACGACGACGTCAAGGGCCCTTTTGAGAAGCTGACCCCAAGGGGAGAGGAGGCTCCGGGGTAAAGAGAGCATAAACAAATGCTCATACATGAAGTGATCCACCTCAGGAGACATGGCAGGTAGGCCCCAAAGGTTTGGAACGATGCGAACCTCAGCCGCGCTCCCTTGCAGGTTCCGCACTAGGGAGATTAGCTTCTCCTCCGCCA
>JAGYNL010000055.1 GCA_018399865.1 Candidatus Bipolaricaulota bacterium
GTTTTAGTCATGGGTAAAATCTCGTATGGTGGGTATTCTCATCTAGAAAACGATACGCTGCAGCAGAGGTAGGAGGTAGATAGCTGAAGCAGTGCCAAGCAGCCCGCCGCCCAAGACATCAAGGGGGTAGTGTTCTCTCATGTATACGCGCGAGAGGGATATTGTTATTGCTGATAAATAAATCAGAATCTGGACCCATATGTATGGATAGCAGACTGATATCACCCAGGCAAGGGCAAACGATGTTGTTGCATGGCCTGAGGGAAAAGAGTAACTATCCAGTAGGCGAGAGCGCAGTGGCGATACTACAAGGATTGGCCTCGGGCGAGCGAAAAAGGATTTGAACAGGCGGAACAAGGCGATATTGGCAAGCATAACACCAAGGCCAAGTATTACATAAGAGCGATCTATCGGATGACCGAACAGTATCAGGCCTAGCGCCAAACCTCCCCAGAGGTAACCATCCCCCATGTAGGTTGCGCTTACCAAGAACTTGGACATTTTGTCTAGTTTCTGGTTCTGGCTAATCGCCTCCAACATACGCTCATCCCAGCTTATAAGGCCGTCAAGCAGTGTATCTACTTGTTTGGCTGCTAGCGTAAAGAGATTTGTCATTTTCCCCTACTGCGCAATGCAGGGAAAAAGATCACGTCACGAATGGATCGTGAATTAGTGACCAACATTGCGATTCGGTCTATTCCAAACCCAATCCCGCCAGTGGGAGGCATGCCGTGTTCAAGAGCAAACAAGAAGTCTTCGTCTACCCTTTGTGCTTCCTCATCGCCTTTAGAGCGCAAGCGCTCCTGCGCTTCGAACCTAGTCCTCTGGTCTAGAGGATTGTTCAGTTCGGTAAAAGCGTTAGCCACTTCCATGCCGCCGATAAACAATTCAAAGCGCTCCACGATGTCTTCATGGCCGAGCTTCATCTTAGCTAGAGGGGATATCTCAACTGGGAAGTCCTTGATAATGGTGGGCTGGATAAGGGTAGGCTCGACAAAACGCTCGAACAGTAATTCGATGATCTTGCCTCGGGAAAGGCCAGATACATCTATCCCTTTTTCTCTGGCGCTGGCCACTATTGATTCTTTCGACTGGCCGGATATAGATACACCGGATGACTTCTCCACAGCATCGAGCATGCTAATACGCGGCCAAGGAGGCGAGAAATCAATCTCTTGCTGTTGATAGGTTACAGTGGTTGAACCCCTGGCGGCTTCAACTGCTGCTGTAATGATCTCTTCGGCAAGCGACATCATTCCGGTGTAATCGCTGTATGCCTGATAGATTTCTAGGGTAGTGAACTCGGGGTTGTGAGTTGTGGAAACTCCTTCGTTGCGGAAGTTCTTTCCTAGCTCGTATACGCGCTCTAGCCCGCCAATCACCAAGCGCTTTAGATATAGCTCAGGAGCGACGCGGAGATAGAGGTCGATATCAAGTGAGTTGTGGTGGGTTACAAAGGGCCTGGCTGTAGCCCCTCCAGCTATTGGCTGCATCATAGGAGTCTCAACTTCCAAAAACCCTCTTTGGTCAAGGTAACGACGCATAGCAGTGATCATCCTAGAGCGCTGAGCGAACGACTCGCGCGCCTGGTCACTGGCTATCAGGTCTAGGGTTCGATGTCGATAGCGGAGTTCAACATCCTTAAGGCCATGCCACTTCTCCGGAAGCGGGCGAAGTGCCTTAGCAAGAAAGGTCCATCTTGCCGCGGAGACAGTCAGTTCCCCTCGACGGGTGCGGAAGACATCGCCCGTAACGCCTATAAAGTCTCCTATATCTGCCTCGCTTAGGCCTTCATATCTCTCTTGGCCTATTTCATCCACGCAGGCGTACACCTGGATCTTGTCGCTTCCGTCACGTAGATCCAAAAACGCAGCCTTGCCCATGCGGCGAAGGCCAATTAGCCGTCCGGCAATCGTCACTGTTTCATCACTTCTTTCTTCTACATCAAGCGATGAAAACTGCTTTATCACCTGCAAAATCGAATGACTGGGACAAAACCGCGGCGGGTAAGGATCAACTCCTTTCTCTTGCAGAGAGCGAAGTTTCTCCAACCGCGCCTGCATTAGGGGCTCTGGCATGATTAATTCTTTATAGCTATTACACGAAAGTGAAAGGCTCCACTAGGAGCGTCAACCTTGATCTTCTGTCCCTCGTGTTTGCCGATAAGAGCCTGCCCTACCGGGGAGTCGACAGAGATCTTCCCGTTTTCTAGATCTACCTCGGCCGAGCTAACAAGGCTGAAGGTTCCACTCTCCTTGTCTTCCATATCCCGGAGGATAAACTTGCTGCCCACACCAATGGTATCTTTGGAGATCTGGTCGGCAGGAATAATCTCTGCCGAATCGAGAGTATTTGTTAGACGATGCACTTCACGCTCGTAGTATTGTTGCTCGCTCTGGAGGTAGATATACTCTTTGTTCTCTCGCAAATCTCCGCCGTTCATCTTGGATGCTTTTAGCTTTTCAGGAATCTCTTCGTAGAGAATCTTCTTTGCTTTCTCTAGCTCCTCCTGCATCAAGCCATGTCCTTCCTCAGTCAGGAAGATTCTTTCTTTTTCCATTTTTCACCTCTGTACCTATTCCTTGCGCATACTCGTCGAGCATTTTCTTCTCGAACTTGCCTGTGGACAGATCCTTACACAACGCAGTTGGCTGGACTACAAGATCCACACCGGAGAAGAAAGCCTTATTATGGCGGAATACCTCTCTGATGATCCGCTTTGCCCTGTTTCGCTGCACAGCATTTCCGTATCTATGGGAAACAGCAATGCCTATCCGCGCTTCCTGGGAAGTATCAAGCACCCGAAACTGAAAGTACTTACCTCTCCACATCCTTCCTTGGCGAAAAACCCTCTCAAAATCGGTCTGTTTCCTGAGGCGCATGCACGCGGGAAACCGGCAATCCTTGCCGTTACGCATGACAAAACTATAGCCAACAGCAGCGCTTATTGCAAGAATACTTGCTTGTTTGGAAACAATCAGTAGCTCAGCCATTACCCAAAGATCACCGTGTCGCCTTCTGGAAGTAGCCTTGGTACTTCTTCTTATATCCTCTCCAGGTCATAGCCCACTTGCTTGCATCGTCTAAGTAAGAATGATCGGACACTTTACCCACAACGCTGTTGTAAGGGGAGTTTATCACTAGCTGGGGGTCTTGATAAGCTTCCTTGGCTATTTCTTCTAGCATCGAGGCGTATTTATCTAGTTCCTCTTTGGAATACGACTCAGTGGGCTCCAGCGTAACTGGTTGTGGGACAACCCATGGCTCGTGACTCATCCAGTAATGCCCCCCATAATCTGCTACCCGCCGCTGGATGTCGGTAGTTTTAACCCCTGTTTCTTTCCACAGCTCTTCCCAACTGTAACGCACTTGCTCCAAACGGTGCTTTCCAGGAGCAAAGGAAGCTTCCACCCCCTTTATCTTCCGCATTTTGCTAAGCAGGTAGTTGTTATTAAGAACTGCGACGCGAGCTACTTCGCGCACACCCTCTGCTCCCAAGCTCATTATCCAGGCGTAGGCCCGCACAACAGCAGGGATAACGCCGTAGTAATCCTTGATTTTCCCGATAGAGTGTTTTAGCTCATAGTTTAGGAAGTAATTTCCGGTATCTTTATCTTGGTCCACCAATGGCACCGGCAAGAATGGAGCAAGCTCGTTTGTTACCCCGATTGCTCCGCTTCCAGGCCCGCCACATCCATGGGGAGAAGCAAACGTCTTGTGAAGGTTAAAGAAAGACATGTCAAAACCCGCCTCAGCAGCGCGGGTGATACCAAGTATTCCATTGGCGTTTGCCTGATCATAGCCGCACAATCCCCCCATAGAATGTACTAAATTGGTAAACTTCTTGATATGCGGATTGAAAATCCCTGTGTCCTCAGGATTGGTAATAAAGAGGGCCGCGGTGCGTTTTGATACGACTTTTTCAAGCGATGATAACCGCACGAAGCCGTCTTTGTCAGCGGGGACGATTATCACCTTGTAGCCCTTTACCCGTGGAGCAGCAGCATCTGATGGGTGAGAGAAGAGGGTTGTGACTATCTCATCTCGGTCTTCCCTCTTTTCCTCAAAATATGCCTGAACCATGGCGGCCATGGTGTATATGGCATGAGATCCTCCTCCGGGTTGAAAGGAGAAGCGATCAAGCCCTGAGATTTCGCGCATGAAAGACTCAAGCCGATATGATATCTCCAGTACTCCTTGTACAGTCTTTTGGCTTTGCTGCGGGTGTAGATCAGCAAGCTTTGGAGTAGAGACAAATGCTTCGTTTACTGGTGGATTGTATTTCATTGTGCATGTACCCTGTCCTACATCGATATTGAGGTCTCTGCCTAGCGTTTCTTGAGCCAGATGCAAATAGTGTTGTAGCACGCGCGACTGTCCCATCTCTGGTAGTTTAGGCATCCCTCTTCGGCGCATCGATTCGGGGATTGATGAGGTAAATTCACAGGTTTCATTGGCGATTTCTTGTTCGGTCCTAGGTGGAAGAATTCCCCTTTCTCCTGGAGAGGTAAGCTCGTATATTATCGGTTCGTTCCAGCGCGCTTGATGGAACCCTGTCTGTTTTCGGTTCATGTTGCCTCCATTACTTCCCGCACACTTTTCACTAACCTATCAATATCATCCTTGGTATGAACCTCGGTTACTGAGATCAGTAGGCTCTCTCCCAGTTCAGGGAAGTCCTTTGATAGATCGATCCCGCCATAAATTCCCCTCTCAAAAAGGGCATCATTTATTTCATGTGCAGTTTTACCTGAGCTATCCAGGTTCAGAACAAACTCTTGAAAGAATGGGGCGGACAGAGCAGGAGCCTTAACTTCTCCCATTTGTGAAAGTTCTTTTGCCGCATAAGAGGAACGCCGCATTATAGTATTGCCTAAATCATGCATTCCCTGTGGTCCCATCAGAGCCAAATATACGCCAGCCGTGATTCCCCACAGCGCAGCCATTGTTCCCACGTATTCTTTGGACTTTTCACGTTTAGCAAATGACGTTCGCTCCCAAGCAACATCTCCGAAGCCCCATCTACCATCGGTTGTTGGGGCAATACCGAACAGCCGTGTGGGAAATTGTGATACTATCCTTTCTTCATCTGGGGAAGCGATGAATCCTCCGCGTCCTCCACCGTAGTACATGTGAATGCCAAGTGACTGCAATTCTCCGCAAACGATATCTGCTCCGTATTGTGGCGGCGGAGCGAGTACCCCAAGAGAAATGGGATCAACCCCAACCACCAACAATGCTCCATGTTCGTGTGTTAAACTGGCGATCTTCTCTGAGTCTGTCTCTATGCTTCCAAGGAAAGACGGGTTCTCAACGTAAACCGCAGCTACACGGTTGGACAGTTTATCTTCTAGCTCGGGAACATCAGTCAAGCCAGAATCTTTGTCGTAGTTAACCGTTAAGACTTCAATCTGTGGGTAGCAGTAGTTGCGTATTATTGATGCCCGTTCGGGATTCAGGGAGCGGGGAATAATAATTACTTTCCGATCAGTGATGCGGCAGGCCATGCGCAGCGAGGAAGCCGCTGCCTGTGAACCATCGTAGGTAGGAACGCTTACCACGTCCATATCTACAAGTTCCCCCAGCATACTTGCGTATTCGAATAGGGCTTGGAAGCGACCGTGATCCTCGTAAGGCTCGCCCGCATAGGCGGTCAGAAACTCTGAGCGGCTGTTTATAACATCGCAGATAGCTGGGACATAGTGTGCCGAGCATCCCCCACCCAGAAAGGACAATCTCTCGCTAGTTGGCACATTTTTTGCTAGAAGCTGGTTCATGTGCCGACGCAGGGAGTACTCGTCTTGATATCCTTCGGGAATGGCAAGCTCTCTTTTAAACAGGAGTTCATCTGGAATTAACTCATACAACTCCTCTATGCTGTTTGCCCCAATCTGGGAAAGCATCTCTTTTTGAACCCGTGCAACGGAGTTTGGAATGTATGGGTGTACTAACTTCTCTTTTTTCATTTATCCTCCTTTATGCCAGCCCACCGCCATCGACGACGATCACCGCTCCGGTCACCCAGGCCGAGAGATCACTTGCCAGAAAGTAAACCGCCTTAGCGATGTCAAGTGGCGATCCAACACGAGCAAGCGGCCGATTTGCTGCTTCGGACATGAATTTGTCTTCGTCTTCTCCCAACTGCGCTGCCTCACTTCGTAGTAGTGGAGTGTCGACGTCTCCCGGACATACGCAGTTCACTCTTATATTCTGCGGCCCGTGGTCAATTGCCATGGCTCGTGTTAGGTTTACTACCCCGCCTTTAGCTGCGCAGTAGGCAGAAGCCCTAGGTCCACCTTTGAGGCCCCAGCCAGAGCCAATGTTAATTATTGTTCCCCCCTGTTCTTTCATAAAGCCTATAGCGTACTTGGACATTAGATAGGTGCCTTTGAGCGATACATCAATGACTAGATCCCATTCGCTTTCCGTAAGATCAACCACGCTCTTACGACGGATCACACCAGCGCCGTTCACCAGGACATCAATGCGCCCAAACCGACTAACTACCTTTTGGATCGCTGTTTGACAATCCGCATTGCAGGACACATCGCCTCGCACAAATAGTGCTTCCGTTCCCATTTGCTCTATAGCAGATTCGCCGGCCGCTTCGTTGACATCGATTATAGCTACCCGAGCCCCAGCCTCTTTCAGGTAGCGCGCGCAGCCAAGCCCGATCCCGGAAGCCCCTCCAGTTACAATTGCCACCTTTCCTGCGAGATTATCATTTTCTGGCATAAATACTAGCTCCTTAACAGACGAGATTTGTCGCTTGTTGAAGCAATATAGCTGGGGCCTGTTTTTCCGTCAAGCTTGTTTAGTACTTTGACTATCAATTCATACAAGCTATAAAGTGAAACCTTCAGTAACCCTATCATATATATGCTCTTAAACTTGAGATTGGAACCGTATTTCCGTATAATAATTCTTGAAATCGACATCGGTGGACAATCTGGTATAGTCACCGAGCTGACTCTTAGATGATGGTGTGGTACGTCGGGATCGTAGCTTCGCCTTCAAATGTTCTGTTAACAAAACGGCATTACCTCATGAAGCTTGCATGAAACCCAGTATGTGACATCAAGATTGCTTTGCTTGCACTGATGAGGCTGTCTTGATCAGACAGAGCAATGCCTTACTGCATTTAGTCAAAAACCGCTGTTGTGTGATCTTGTAACTTATGTCCGACCAAGTTGACCTAAAGGCAACGAAAAAGACAGCAATTTAAAGGAAGTGATACCCATAGAATCGATACTTACAAGTACAAGAAACGAAGTTATTAGGCAGGAAACAGAGCTACCAGAGTGGCTAACGCGGGATAAACTGGCGCGTTTCCTGCACCAGGTGATGAAGCCTTACGAGGATAAGCTTGAGGACATCAAGAGCGCTCTGTCAGTTGTGTTTGAAGATGAACGTACCCCTGGCGGGTTCGTCATTCTGGCAACTGATGAGGATGAGCTGATCGGCGCAGCCGTGATCCACCACACGCCATGGAGCGGGTATGTTCCAGAGAATATGCTTCTGTTTATCGGGGTGAGGCCCGAGTACCGCGGTCAAGGCGTGGGACGCGCGCTTATAGCAGATACTCTCGCTAATTGCGAAGGGGATGTGAAGCTACACGTGGAATATGACAACCCCGCTAAGC
>JAGYNL010000056.1 GCA_018399865.1 Candidatus Bipolaricaulota bacterium
CTCAACCAGTTCCTCAGTGCGATCGTAGGGCTGAATAACAATTGATTTGTAAGTCTCAGTGATGTGATGCTCGAAGCGAACAACATCCTCAAAGCCAAGGGCTTTGCGCATTGGAGCCGTGTTCCGAATAGTGTCTTTATTTACTGAGTTTGACCAATTGAAGCCGATAAGTGATGTGGTACCGTCCGGGCGAGAAAACAGCTTGGCCGCGATTAACGTCCATAGTGCAGCGTAAGGATTGTCATTTCCCATATACACAGAGATCTTGAACTCAACATCAACACCTAGTTTGTGTAGAAAGTAGGCGAGGAGCACTGTACCAGGATTTACATTTAATACTTGCTTGATCCCGTAGGTGGTGTAATAGTGAAGATATTCATCGAGCCAGTCAATAGCATGATCGTTCGGTTGTCCGACCCCGCCGAAGTAGCCAGTTATTGTTTCTGGCCCGCCTAGATGAATATTGGATCCGTCAGTACCTTTTGTATCAAGGGTTTCCACATAGCTTGCCCCTATGACCTGCATTGCCGCAGCAACAGCCAACGTATCTCCGTTGTCAGCAACTTGCTCCTTCATATTGCGTACCCTGATATACCGACCAGGCATCAGCTGTTCTTTTTCTATCGCTTGTCTTGCCTCAGATATCAGCCATGGGAAGAACTGCAGAGCACTTATCTCAAGCGTCACTGCATTCTTCTCATTGAAGGTCGTAATGTCTACGCGATCCCCAAGGATCTTCATTCGGAAATCATTCACGGTTACAAAAGAGTTTCTGTCACGTTGCTCGATAAGCCACTCTAAATCGCGCAAATAACTGGAGTTAGTCTCCCGCAACTGGGTCATAAGCCAGTCCAAATCACGCGCTGCGTGCGCTCTTCTGTTTATTTCCTCAGGAGTCCCATAGCGATTTACCACTTCTAGGAACTGGTTTATCAATTTATTTTCCGGATCAAGTAGGAAGTCGTTTATTGCCTCTAGCTGATCATTTTCTATCCGCAGTCTATTACGCAGATCATTCATCGTTGCTCCTTACGGGGGCTCATTGATAGTCTTTGACCATCTGTTCGAACTTTTCTCTCTCACCCTCCAGCATGTGATAGCAATACTCATCGCTTGGAAAAACCTGACTCTTCACGTCATTCACATATGCGCGCATCGCATCAGTGATTACCTCTGCTACATTTGCGTACTTTTTTACAAACTTAGGAGTAAATGCCTGGAACTGACCAACCAGATCTGAGACTATGAGTAGTTGTCCGTCACAATCAGGACCTGCCCCTATGCTCAGCACGGGGATAGCAAGTTTCTTAGAAATGAATCCAGCAACCTCTGGAGGAACTGCCTCCAAAAGCAAAAGTTGGGCGCCCGCATTTTCTATCGCTAAAGCGTCCTCGATCAACAAGCGGGCCGACTCTACTGTTCTGCCTTGTGCCTTATGACCTCCTAGCTGGCCGGAACTCTGCGGGGTTAAGCCGATATGCCCGCATACCACGATTCCTGCATCCACAATAGCCTTTATACGAGAGATAACCCGAAGGCCCCCTTCTAGCTTAACCCCGTCAACCCCAGCTTCCTTAAGGAACCTACCAGCGTTTTCTACCGCGCCTTGGTTACTTATCTGGTAACTCATAAACGGCATGTCCCCGAGAACAAACGCCGTCGGTGCTGCCCTTCGCACTGCTTCACTGTGAACTATGCACTGATCCATGGTAACTGGAATAGTTCCCTCGTAACCATAGATGCACATACCTAGCGAATCACCGACCAATAGCATTTCTAGCCCTGCTTGTTCAGCAAATTGCGCCGTCGGATAGTCGTAAGCTGTTAACCAGGTGATTTTTTCACCTTGTTTCTTCATTTCCTGTAGGTCTAAAACCGATACCTTCTTCCGTTTGCTAGACATATCAACGCCTCCTTCAGCCGATTAGGATGACGATACACATGATAGTCTTACCTACGTCAGGATAGCAAATCTAGACCAGCTTCTCTCAGCAATAGAACTAAGCGGTAAATAGGAAGACCCATCACATTGAAGTAATCACCATTGATCTTACACACAAAGGAACCGGCTATTCCCTGAATGGCGTATCCCCCTGCTTTACCAATGTACTCCTTAGTATCAAGATAGTAGGAGATCTCCTTTTTGGTCAGATCACGAAACCAAACTTGGGTGTTCTCACACCATGTCTTAACGCTACCATCCTCAGAACGAAGAACGCAAAGCCCAGTAAGGACATTGTGTGCTCTTCCGCTAAGCAGTGTCAGCATTCTCTGGCCCTGCTCACGGGACAACGGTTTGCCTAGTATGCAGCCATCTACAACTACAACCGTATCTGCACCAATAATTAACCCATCATGGTTTAAAGCCACTGCCCGTGCCTTTGCTTCAGCCAAAGAAACAACCCGTTCTTCGGGCATTCCCTCAATGTTTTCATCTATTTGGCTTGGTACTGCGATGAAATGATCCGTAATCCGCTTCAGAATCTCATAACGTCTGGGAGATCCCGAAGCCAGGATCAGATTTGTGGAGTTAGAGTTAGTGGATGCAGAACCTGAACTTCTCAACGTGTATTAAACGAGGCGCTACTGCTACCGTAGAAGATAGTTAATGGCTCTTCAGTATTTACCCAGTTAGGAAAACGCATAACGCCCGCCAGGATCTGGCCTGGTTTAACTTCCCCGCTTCGCAGAAAGCCATTCGTCAATTCCACAAAAGAGGCATCGCTGTAGAAGACGCAGTTTGTCTGATTCTGTTGAACGAAGAACTTCCATGGCGTGAACTCGCTTCCGGTAGACGATAAAGCCCAAACCATTACCGCACCTGAGCCAATTAGCGGTTCAATGGAGGTCATAAGCTCATCGCTGAACGCCCCGCTACGGACGCCGTCAGAGAGAAGAACCAGGACTAACCGAAGCTCTGCTTCGCGCGCTGTGACATCAATTGTTTGTACAAGCCATGGCGGTAGATTTAGAAGCGAAGCTATTGCCTCACGGTTGAACTGTCCAGTTGTCAATGCGTCTTGTAAATCAGTTACTTGATCAGGAATCGGTACATCAACAGGGGTTTGGGATGACGATGAGGCAATACTTGGGCTTGTGAAACTACCTGGAGTTTCATAGCTACGAATGGAGAACGTGGCCAACTCACCAGCGTAACTAACCGTGAATGGTTTTGTTATGTCTATGTGTCCATCCATCAACAAGAGCCCTTCACTTCCGGAGCCATAGGATGCTCCGCCAGGATTTGTCACAAACACACCAGAAAGGAAGCCATCAGAGATCTCCACCCAATTGTCTACAGTTGGGACAAAGGAAGGCTTGCCTTCCTGGCTCACCATAAACTTGGAGGTATCAAAAGGAAAACTGGATACAACATTTTCTACCGTAGGATTAACGTACAAAACATTTTTTCCAACGTAGGACTGCAATATCCCGCGAAGCTTTTCAGAAACCTTGCTTTGCAGACAACGATCAGTAACCGCAACAAGAAACACAGCTAAGCTAGTGCCATTAACCGTTGTTTCAAGAGTGGCAAAAAGATCTTGGTCCAGGCCAGTTTTAGCTGCAATTTGATCGGGCGCACTAGCAAACACAGCCAGCTGCACAAGTAACATCATTAGCAGCAAAACACAACCTAAACCGAAAGGCTTCCTTCCCATTATGTATTGCTCGCAGGTTGGGCTACGTGCAACCGGTTCTTAGCAGCAGCAACCGCACCAAAAGCCAGCAAACGCAAAGATCGCAAATGCCCAGAAGAATGAGAGCAGGATCCAGGACCCAATGCACATGGCGCACCTCCTTTAGTAGTTTTACTATAGCATACGAAAGCCCAAAAGGCAACAGGTACTTGAAGCAGTATTATTGGTCAGTGGTCTTGGCCCTGCAATATGTCCTTGCTCAGCGTAACACAAGCGGTACAATCGTGGGGTTCGACAATCTTGGTATCAGGAGAGGGTATGTGCGGAATATTCGGTATAGTTAAACAGGAAGAAGGCCCATTAGGAAAGACGCTTATCGGAGCAGCACGACGATTAGCATATCGTGGATATGATTCAGTTGGTTGTGCTACGATTGATTCCAACGAGAATATTGACCTTCGCAAAGATGTAGGAAAAATCGATGAGGTCAACGAGCGCCTCAAATTTGATGAAATGCACGGCCAGCGTGGAATTGTGCAGTTGCGATGGGCAACATTTGGCAGGCCTACGTACGAGAATGCACAACCTCATCTTGATTCCGATGGCAATCTTGTAGGAATACACAACGGTAACATAGTCAATCATGTCGCTTTGCGAGATGAGTTTATGGCGCAAGGAATGATCGTACGCAGCGCAAATGACGGTGAGACTATCGTGCATGCTGTGGAACGACACGTAAACCAAGGTAAGACAATGGTTGAAGCCATACAGGCCGCCGCCAGGGATCTACAAGGCGATTACGCTCTGATTATCGCCTCAAAGCATATTGACGAAAATGACGCCGCATTGCACGCTGTAAAGTCTGGCTCGGGCCTGGTAGTAGGTATTGCTGATGGGGCTACTTGCGTCTCATCTGACCTACCATCAATACTTCCCATAACCAATAAGATAATCCGCATCCGAGATGGCGAGATGGTCAGCTTATGGCATGATCGGGTTGAGCTACGTCGGTTAAGTGACGGAGAGATTATCAAGCGTGAGCCGGAGGTGTTCACC
>JAGYNL010000057.1 GCA_018399865.1 Candidatus Bipolaricaulota bacterium
GTCTCGCCGGCATGCTGGCCGTGGTTCTTCTCCACGCTCTCATGAGCATCCCAGGTCTCTTCCAGATGCCCGCCGCCTGAATAGAGCTGCACGAACCGCACACCGCGTTCCACGAGCCGTCGAGCAATCAGGCAGTTGCGGCCAAACTCCGCCGTTGGCTCCCGGTCGACACCGTAGGCAGCCCGGGTGCCCGCGGTCTCCTGAGCCAGGTCAACTGCCTCGGGTGCCTCTGCCTGCATGCGAAACGCCAGTTCGTAGCTCGCCGCCCGGGCCGCGAGGTCTTCGCCCCCAGCCCGCTCCCGCAGGTGCTCCTCATTGAGCCTCGCCAGCAGGTCCAGCTGCCGCCGCTGCCCCGCACGGCCGAGCTGCCCTGAGGAGGCGAGGTCGAGGCCCCTTTTATCATTTGTAGTCCTCATTTCGTTTATTAACTGCTGAGCTTTTCTTCAGTTCCTCCCCCTTCACTGACTCCCTTCTTGTTTCCTGCTCCCTACGCAGGAAGGTGGGCACATCGAGATTCTTGCCAATCGTAATTCGTTCCCGACGAGAAGGACGTTTCTTGCTCTCAATCGTCTCATCAGAGGCTTCTCCGAAGTCGGCTGCAATAACAGTGATTTTGATGCCTTCGGTAAAAGAATCCTCCACTACAGCGCCAAAGACAAGATCACACTCTGTGGCAGCAATACGCCTGATCAAGTCAGCAGCAGCCGTCACTTCTCCTAGCGTCATGTCGCTTCCACCAGTTACATTCATGATCATCCTGCGAGCCCCGCGGATGGATCCGCCTTCAAGAATAGGGTTCGCTGTTGCTAGTTTAGCGGCAGCAACGGCCCGCTGATCACCACTGGCTGTTCCCATACCCATCATGGCCTCGCCTGCCCCAGAGAGAACGTTATTAATGTCCGCAAAATCAAGGTTTACAAGCCCCCGCACCGTTACTAAATCTGATATTCCGCGAACACCCTGGTGCAGTATCCCATCAGCCATTTCAAATGCCTTAGTCATCGCTAGTCCCTTAGCCACGGTCTGCAATAGACGGTCGTTGGAGATAACAATCAGCACATCAGCTGACTTGCGCAATCGCGTTAAACCACGCTCAGCGCGCTCAGCGCGAACCGCTCCTTCAAAAGTGAAAGGCTTGGTGACAACACAAATAGTCAGGGCTCCGCTTTCCTTGGCAATCTCAGCTATCACTGGTAAGGCGCCTGTACCTGTTCCCCCGCCAAGACCAGCAGTTATGAAGACAAGATCCATACCCTTAACGATTGAACTGATCTCCCACCTAGAATCCAGGGCGGCCTTCTCCCCTTTTTTCTCATCTCCGCCAGCCCCTCTTCCTCCCGTAACCTCAGCCGCTAATTGTAGGGTCTCATCAGTGTTAGCGATTCCTAGAACTTGCTTATCAGTGTCAACGGCTACTAGTCGGACTCCCTGCAGCTTTTCTCTCTTCATCCGAGCTACGGCGTTCACTCCTCCAGCCCCGACTCCGAAAACAACTATGCGAGCATTTGGACCTGGGCTTCGTTCTTCTACCTTTGCTTGCTCGAGAAGTGGCGGTTCTCCAATTACTACTTCACGCGCTCCGATGACTCGTTCTACCACTCCCTCCAGCTTCTCCTTTTTTCTCAGGCAGTACTCCTTTTTGAACTCGCTGTCCACAGATATTGTTAATTGCTCGGCTGAAAGAGTGATGGCTTGCACATCTTTGGGTAGACATGCCCTAAGAATCCGGTCTTGTAGCGAGTTCAGGATATCTCTCCACTTTTCCCGAAGGCTTTCCTTACTGATCTCGCCAGAGCGTTCTTTATCGGACATTATCTCTTCTCCTTATATCATTCTCTGCGGATACGCAGGAAAAGTCAATAACATAACGCGGCTTGCCGCTAGGCTCGTTTGATCCTACTATTGTACCGCTATGGATAAGAGCACAGCCTGGGACGTGCTTAAGTGGGTGTTAGCAGCTCTAGCTGCAGGTTTTATAGGACAATTCGGACGCAGCCTTGCTTTGCATATGATTAACCGAAAACGGAAGAATAACCAACAAGATAACAAGGATCGCACTCAAGATATAGAGATTGAAAAGGAAAAGACAAAGAGACTAAAGACAATAGAAAAAGTGGAGAAAAAAAGAGCTAAAAGAGAGCATAAAACTGGTAAGAAGAACTCGGATTGATCCCAATTACTTCTGGACTAGACCGGAGGTAAGAATTGGTTATTTCTCTTCCTTTGCTACAGGAATAATCTCCATCCCGTTATAGTAACCGCAGTGAGGGCATACACGATGAGGCAACTTCTGCTCGTGACAATGGGGACATTCCATAGAGACCAAAACCTTCGTACCATAGTGTGCACGACGCATACGACCCTTTGAGCGCGAAGTACGATATTTCGGAACTGCCATTATTCCTCCTTTAAGCAAAGAATCATGCTTGCTACTACAATGGAGATAAAAGCTGTATAAAAGAAAATCCCAAACCTGTTTATCCGTCGAGAGTTTAACCGTTAGTCTTCAAAAGCGCAAGATCAAAGACAAAAGTCACCGGACCATCATTTACTAGGTCAACTTCCATGTGTGCGCCAAATACTCCGCTATCTACCGCTATCCCGGGTTGTCGAAGAGCTTCCACGAAGAGATCAAATAGACGCTTAGCGCGCTGTGGTAGTGCAGCTTCCACAAAGCATGGCCTTCGACCTTTCTTTGTATTTCCATACAAGGTGAATTGCGGAACAGCTATGATTGCCCCATTGATATCACGTAGGGATAAGTTCATTTTCCTGTTTTCGTCCTCGAAAATACGAAGATCAACAAGTTTGTTGGCTGTGCCTGCAAGAGAGCTCTCGTTGTCATCGTGCGTGAATCCTACGAAAAGCACAACCCCTCGATTTATTGAAGCGACAATCTGTCCTTCTACGCGCACTTCTGCTTTGCTCACGCGCTGCAAAACGACACGCATTACTAATCCCGCCGCTCAAGTGTTTTTGCAGTCTCGATAAGTTGCTCTAGCTTCGCGTCATCAAGCGTGGCAACTTGTGCTAGCAACCGCATCTCTAAGTGCTCTCGGGTCAACTTAGCCCGAGTATGTTCGTGAAATGCTTGCTCCACAAGCCGCGATGCCTGCCTATTCACGTTATGATCTATGAAGTTCACGCGCCATTGTGGAAAGTTGTCCAGTATTCCACGCGTAATCTCCAGCAGATGCTTCACGTGAGGCTCCCGGGTAGAAAACACATTATTGAGGTGGTTTACCAGCTGCTGATCATCCGAGAAAAAGATCACTGATTGTGGTGAGTAAGTAAGAGCTGCACGCCCAGCCTCAATCATAGCTCGGTAACGAGCAATTCGCGATGTGCTGCGCCCTATAAGAGATGATATTTCTTCAATCACGTTGTTATCTTTATCTGTAATCGCAATCCCAATCCCGGCTTCACCCGGTTCACTCTGCGCCTGGCCATCTATATATACAAAAAGCTTATCCATGTCCTGTGGGCCCACCAGGATTCGAACCTGGGAC
>JAGYNL010000058.1 GCA_018399865.1 Candidatus Bipolaricaulota bacterium
AGCCCTAAGCTCATCCTATTCGACGAACCAACCTCGGCCCTCGATCCGGAGTTAATTGGAGAGGTACTGGGAGTAATGATTAGCCTCGCCAAAGAAGGAATGACAATGCTTGTTGTCACCCACGAGATGGGATTCGCCCGAGCTGTAGCTGATGAAATAATCTTCATGGAACACGGAGTAGTTGTTGAACAGGGAGATCCCAAGCAGATGTTCTACGCCCCCAAACACCAAAGAACCGGCGAGTTCTTAAACAAGATCACCGAGCTATACGGGGAGACTGACTGATGGTCTTCGACCCAAGTTGGTTAGGGCCATTAGGACAAGGATTGATTCTGACGCTAGAGATCACCTTGACCTGTATAGCAATTGGTATCGGCTTTGGAATTCTGCTAGCGCTTGGCCGTGTCTACGGCAGACGCTTCATATCCGTTCCCTGCAGTATCTACATACAAATTTTTCGAGGCACCCCGCTTCTTGTACAGCTTCTCATGGTTTACAATGGGCTTCCAAACTGGGGTATCACTCTATCCGCTTTCACAAGCGGAGTTCTCGCCTTAGGACTTAACACAGCAGCCTATCAAGCAGAGTATCTCCGGGGCGCTATTCAAGCCGTAAAAGAGGGCCAGATGATCGCCGCCCGATCATTAGGGATGAGCCTTACACAAGCTATCCGACACATCATATTGCCTCAGGCCTTTCGCATAGTGATCCCTTCATGGTCTAACGAATTAATACTGATGTTTAAGTATTCATCCATCGTTTTTTCTGTTACCCTTTTGGACTTGATGGGGGTTGGAAAACGGATTGCTGCTCGCAATTTCCGCTACTTAGAGGTATTCATAGTTGTAGCTTTGTTCTATTTGGCGCTAGTGTTTATCATCACTCAACTGCTACGATTACTAGAAAAACAAGTAAAAATCCCCGGGCTGGGAGAACAACGAAAATCCTAGATAAAGCGCTGCGCACAGGCATCGTTCGACCTATTGCAAAGCAAACTGAGCCCGTATAACTATTCGTGCTCGATCAAGCAATCATTCTCAAGGCTGGCAAGTTGGGCCTTTATTTGGCTGTAGGTTGAAAGCATGAAGACGCCAGTTCACTTCTTCTGCTTAAGCTTAGCCCAGGTGTCGCGCAGGGTTACGCTTCTGTTAAATACTGGTTTGTCAGATGACGAATCCGGATCAACAAAGAAATACCCTTTTCTCTCAAACTGGAAACTCTGTCCCGGGGTCACGTCACTTAAGGTTTGTTCTGCCTTGCACTCTGCCAGAACCTTTAACGAGTCAGTATTCAAGCCTTCTAGCCAATCCTTCCCTTCCTCTACATCAAGCGGATTCTCCTTAGTAAACAGGTGGTCATAGAGCCGCACCTCGACGTCTATGGCATGTTGCGCAGACACCCAGTGCAATGTTGCCTTTACACGGCGACCGTCGGGAGCATCTCCTCCTCGAGTAGCAGGATCATATGTACAACGAAGTTCGACGATATTTCCCGATTCATCCTTTATCACATCTGTACAGGTAATGAAGTAAGCGTAGCGCAAGCGTACCTCACGCCCTGGAGCAAGCCGATAGAATTTCTTCGCTGGCTGCTCCATGAAGTCCTCACGCTCAATGTATATCTCCCGGGAAAAAGGAACTTGGCGGGTTCCTGCTAATTCGTCCTCTGGGTTATTGATGGCTGTCAGATGCTCCATCTTTCCTTCAGGATAGTTGGTTAGCACCACCTTAACTGGATCCAGAACGACCATCCTTCGCTGCGCACGCCTGTTCAAGTCCTGGCGCAGGCAGTACTCAAGGAATGTCGTATCCACAAATCCATCCGACTTGGTCACACCAATTCCTTGTATGAAATCACGAATCGCCTGTGAGGTGTAACCACGCCGCCTTAGGCCCCGTAGGGTGGGCATGCGGGGATCATCCCATCCTCTAACGTAGTCGTCTTCGACAAGTTGACGTAGCATGCGCTTACTCATTACCGTATGAGCAAGATTCAGACGACCGTATTCGATTTGACGTGGGCGGTTATCCACTGGCAATTGATCAAGAAACCAATCGTACAGCGGCCTATGATTCTCAAATTCCAACGAACAAGTCGAGTGAGTAATTCCTTCAATGGTATCGGACTGTCCATGAGTCCAGTCATAAGTGGGATAAATACACCAAGAGTCGCCCTGTCGGTGATGGTGTGCTCTTAAAATACGGTACATAACAGGATCCCGCATGTTCAAATTCGGATGAGCCATATCGATCTTCGCCCGCAGTGTTTTCGCGCCGTCAGGAAACTCGCCAGCCCGCATTCGTCTAAAAAGATCAAGGTTTTCCTCAACTGTTCTATCACGATAGGGACTATTCTTCCCTGGCGGGGTAATCGTCTTTCCGCCTTCCTGAATCGCACGTCCTCGATACTCACTAATCGCTTCAGCAGAGAGGTCGCACACGTAAGCTTTGCTTTTCTTTATCAAGTATTCCGCCCACTGATAAAGCTGTTCGAAGTAGTCTGAGGCAAAAAACAGACGATCCTCCCAGTCAACGCCCAACCAGCGCATATCTTCAACGATTCCATCAACGAACTCCTGCTCTTCCGCAACAGGATTGGTGTCGTCAAACCGGAGGTTAAACTTGCCATTAAAGTCCTTGGCAATTCCATAAGCAAGTAGGAATCCCTTAGCATGTCCTATATGGATGTAACCGTTAGGTTCCGGTGGCCAGCGGGTATGCACACGTCCGTCATTCTTACCTGCAGCAATATCTTGAGAGACTACTTGGCGGATAAAATCTAGGTGTGTCTCCTCCTGCCTGTTCATCTCTTCCTCGGCTTCTGGGTTACGTGCTGTATCTCTTGTCATATCTTCCTCTCTTTGCGCTCTGCCTTACAATACTCAAACGGAGCCCGCTCTTCCAGTGTGTAAGTAGCAGGTACACATATCAAACTGCGAAGACATGAAAGCCTGTTATTGTAATCCCTGTTACAGACTGTCAGAGAAAAGGAGGGTACACTATCAACAAAAGGAAATTATCGCTTACATAGACCTAAACCGGGAAGTGATTTAGATTGAAGAAAACAACCGCTCGTAGTCTAGTGCTAGGGATTTTGTTCTTATGTTTAGGGTTTCTCGGCTTATTGGGGGCTGCTCAGACTGCCGATAGCCTGGATCTTCTAGCAACACGGACCATCTCAACATCCTGTGCGCTTCCAGAAAGCCAGTTCTTGGTAAGAATACATATCGAAGTTGAGCAAGACATGCAAGGGCTGGGCATCGAAGAGAAACTTCCTTACGGATGGAAGATCAACCCTATAGAGAACGCCGGGGCTGCGTTCAAGAGATCTGAATCTCAATGGACATTCAGCAAAAAGATCAAGGAAGGATCAGAGATAGAAATATGCTACGAAGTTACCGTTCCTCCAACCGAGAAGCTCTACGCTGATACTTTGCCAGAATGCTTCGATATTTCCGGAATCGTACAGAGCAAGGCACCAGCAGTACAGATTGAAATAAGCGGTGACTCGGAGATAGCAGTGGTTTCTTCTCTACCCCCAATGTGTGCAATCGCACACCTAGCCCCATCAAGTGACAAACAGCCTCTAGATACCGTAGATCTTCGTCTTGGACAGAGAATAACATCACAACAATTCGAACGTGCGATCGAGCTATGGAGAACAAACCAGGTTATTCCGTTTACCGGTGGCGAAGTTATTAACCTTTCACTAATGGAAAAGGTAATCTCATATTACGAGACCTGCACTCCTGTAGATGAAGATTTACCTCCAGCAAAGGAACCTGAGTTTAATGCAATAAGGACGATCACTACGTTCCTGCCAAATGACACAATTCTTCTACCCTACGGATGCCTTGACCCAGGCATTGAGGCCCGCAGGTTTGTGGTTACCTTGGAAATTACCCCGGAACGTGACGTGTACGGCCTTGGTGTGAAGGAATGGTTACCTCAAGGGTGGCACATCACCCCGCTTGATAATGATGGATTTGTGCATCGCCTCTCTCACTTTGAATGGGTCTTTCCTAAGCGTTTAGCGGCGGGAGAGACAAGAAAAATTGTGTACCAAGTGGAAGCTTCCCCTGAATTACCGGAAGGCGTTGATGGTGAAGCTGGATGTTGCGGGTACGATGCGAAGATTGTCGGGGAAGCCTCCAGCCTGCTCAGTTGCGGAGAGAATAACATTACCGGAGAAGACACAATTCATATGTGGCAATGCCTACCTGTGATACTCGCCATATCACGCTGGGATGTTTGCAGTGATTCTGTTGATGTCAAATTGTCGAACAATATATCTTTCCCGCAGGTTCAGCGCGCCATTGCGTTCTGGCAACAGAGCCAGGCGGTACCATACACCTGTGGATACACAGTGGGGTATGAAACACTGAAAACCATCGTAGCATATTGGCTAACTGGCACCGAGGTAACGCAGATTATACCTGGAAGTGCTCCTGTTAGTCCACCAGACACAGCCGTACCCGGATCGTATAATTGGCTCTGTAAGATGAAGGAAGTGCAGGAAAGTACCGATCGAAAACGGGTTCCAAGTGTTCCCCTGGTTGTAAGTGCACAAGTTGATCAGCAACTTACATGCTCGGTAAATAGCGCGAGATTAACCGCAACCGTGTCCGGTGGCCTTCCCCCCTATTCTTTCGTATGGAAGGATTATGAGGGAAAGAAGGTTGGCTCTGATAAGGAAATTACTGTAAGCAAACCGGATACTTACACTGTGACTGTCAGCTCAGCAGGCCTCTGTAGAGGAAGCGCTAGCGTAGTTGTAGATCAAGACATCGAACCACCAACAGCCGATGCTGGACCAAGCCAACTACTAACCTGCTTGGTGACATCCGTCACATTGGATGGTTCAGCAAGCGGTGGAGTAGAACCCTACACCTATTCCTGGACTAACTCAGATGGTGAGATCATCGGATCAACAGAAGATATATGCGTAAATACAACTGATACTTACACCTTAACTGTTACTGGTCACAACGGTTGCTCCAGCAGCGATTGCGTAACTGTCAATCAGAATATCTCTACGCCAACTGTCTCAATTAGCACTCCCAAAACGCTAAGCTGCATTGTAACATCCGTCACATTGGATAGTTCGGTAAGTGGTGGAGTGGAACCCTACACCTATTCCTGGACTAACTCAGCTGGTGAGATCATTGG
>JAGYNL010000059.1 GCA_018399865.1 Candidatus Bipolaricaulota bacterium
TTGGCATATAAGGATGTGTGAGATGTTCGGACGCCTTTCGGAGATTTTTCACGTACTGGGAAATCGCGATCGCCTAAGGGTATTCTCGCTTTTTTTGCACTCTGATGGCTGCCTATGTGCGTGCGAAGCTGTAGATTCACTAGATCTTCCTCAATACCAGGTAGCCAAACACTTGTATGCGCTCAAGAAGGCTGGACTACTTGACAGCAAACGTGATGGCCGCTGGGCCTACTACTGTTTGGCGGAAGCTGAGGAGGTAAGCATTGTAGTTAACTATCTGCAAAGGGTCATTCCTAGAAAGATATGCGCAGAGGAGCTGCATCGTTTGCAGGAACGGCTTGCCATGAGAAAGAATGGGCGTTGCGTGATTTGCTCGGCAGATAGCAATAGATGTCGTGACTAACTGGAGGCAGCTATTGAACTTTAAAGAGCCTATCTTAAAGCCGGGACCCACTCCGGCCTCTTTTGGAAGTATAGTGCGAGTCTTCGAAGGATCTACTCAGAGGTGAGGTTTTCACCCTGATGATGTTGGGGCAGCTGTCAGGAGGAAATCAGTTGAGGGCAAATAGCGTAATGCGGAGGTTGTTTTGCTGTCTTTTTCCAGCGCTTTGCGGTGTTGTGTTTGTCATTTGTCCTGCTTCCTACTCTACCGAAGTGGTGTTTTTCTATGGTGATGGGTGCTCCCATTGCGCGCGAATTGAGCAGCTTCTAGAGAAGATTGAGTGTGACTACCCTCAGCTTGAGGTGGTCCGTTACCGGATCGCTGATTCTAACAGCCATGATCTTCTAGACAAATTGCTGAGTGCCTATAAGGCCAAATTAGGAGCTGTTCCCATGGTCTTTGTTGGTGGTGTGGCCATGGTTTCTAATACCTTCTACGGCGCATCGGAATCCCCGATAACCCTGACAGGACGTGCTTGTGAGATTAGACTTGGACAATTGATCGTGGAAGCAGTTGACTGTCATGCACCATCTCCGCTGGCTAGGGTAGAACAAGGTAGTGGGAGCACGTTTGGAAAGACACTGACAATACCTGCTGTAGTATTGGCTGCAGCTGCTGATTCTGTCAACCCTTGTACCTTTGCTGTGCTGGTGCTTCTTTTGGGGGCACTCCTGGTTGCCGGAAGGAAAGGAAGAATACTACAGGCTGGACTTGCGTTCATTTCTGCAATCTATATTTCCTATCTATTAATGGGGATAGGAATCTTCTCGGCAATCCAGGCTGCGGGAATTCAGCGTCCGTTTATAATGGTTGTTTCCTGCCTTGCCATGTTGGTAGGGCTATGGAACGCGAAGGACTACTTCGCTTACGGAAAGTGGTTTACCATTGAAGTACCGAGTCGCTGGCGACCATTAGTGAAAAGGATAACCTCGTCTGTGGTATCTGTGCCGGGGGTGTTTGCGGTTGGAGTGCTCGATTCTCTCTTCCTTCTTCCCTGTTCTTCGGGGCCCTACATCGCTATCCTCGCTATGCTCTCCAATACCACCACACGATCACATGCTATGGGGCTGCTGCTTTTGTACAACTTGATCTTTGTCCTTCCTTTACTGATTATCATGTTTGCAGTGAATTACGGTTATACAACAACGGCGCGTGCTGAAAGATGGCGATCTACGCGGTTGGGTAAACTGCATTTGATATCCGGTATCAGCATGTTCTTGCTTGGCGCGGGGATGTTAGTAGCCCTGCAGCTTGGATATATGTAGGAGGGGATAAGAGTGAGAAAAAGTTTATGGTTGGGGGCACTGGTCTTTGTTGTTATTGCAATAGGGGTATGCGCTCAACTGCAGACACCTTCTCTTACAAGTAGCCCTGCACCCGAAAGCGTTCAAACCCCTTCCCATGATGCCTTGACGCCCGAAACATCGTCGGAACAGCCTAAACCAGATACTTCATCTCCTATGATCGTTGTGTTCTTAGAGAATGGTTGTTCGCAGTGCGAGATAATGGACAGCTTGCTTGATGAATTGTTATTAGGACACGAGGATGTATCGGTTACTCGTTACGACATCAATGCCCCCGGTAGCACCAAGTTGCAATGGGAGCTAGCTGCACACTATGGGATCATAGCAACTACACTTCCGGTAATTTTCGCTGGTGATAGGGTAATTGTTGGATCGGGTAGCTCGCAAGAGATTAAACTGCGTAGCGCTGTTAGCGACTGCATCCAGCGCGGCTGTGACTCTCCTCTTGAGCATGTCAAACAGGGAAGAGCTGTAATCACCGATCTGCTGACTCTTGGTGCGTTTATAGGACTCTTTATCGCCCTTCTAGTATTGCAGGTTCATAACCTTTAGTATTTGCGATTCCTAGAAATGGTATACTAGTAAAGGGAGGTAGCCCAGCTAATGCCGGATCACCGGGTAGGATTATTCGCCAACTTATCGAACGAAAGGCTTATAGAATTGCTCCGACGTGTGTCCGATGAAGGCGGTGATTTGTCTCGTGCATCGCAACTGCGTGAGGAAGTGATCAAGCGTAATATTGGTCTTGTCAAGGTGATAGCTTCTTCTTTTCTAAATTCGGGAGAACTACTTGATGATCTTATACAAGCTGGGTACATCGGTCTACTAAATGCTGTTAGTAATTTCGATCTGGCTCGCAATATTCGTTTCTCTACCTATGCAAGCTACCTCATTAAAGGGGAGATACGCCACTACATCCGCGATAAGCACTCTACAGTGCGAATCCCGCAATGGCTGCAAGCTATGGGTCAGAAGCTGAAGGAAACCGAGGAAGCATTTTTCCAACAAGAGGGACGCCCTCCTGGGATTTCTGAGCTTGCCTTGCGAATGAACCTTACAGAGGAACAAGTGACGGAGGTGCTCAGAGGGCGCGCCGCATTTTTCTATGTTTCCATAGATGCGCGGCGCAGAGAAGAGGACCCATGTCCTCCTCTCCCGCGTATAGAGAACATGTATGGAGAGGTTACCAATCCGTCATCCGATATTCAGATGAGGATAGCTATCGCTATAGAGAAACTGGAAGAGATTCAAGAGCAAGTACTTAGAGGCGTCTTCTATCAGGGAAAGACCCAGGCTGAGATTGGCAAAGAACTGAACATTTCACAGCGCCAAGTCTCCCGTATGAAAAAAGAAGCCCTGCGGGAGTTGAAAAGCGAGGTATTTGGAGAAGGTGGGAAATGACTGGTACCGGCTGTACTACAGCTCGTATGTCTACAATAACCCGGTCTAGGTATAATCGAGGCGTATGATTGATAACGACAAAAACGATCTTCTCAGATTAATAGGAAGCTCGATCCAGAATCTCAGTTGTTGCATCGAGCTTTTTGAGGATGCTCAGCAAAAGGGCGGGGTGCAGAGGCTCACAGCAGTCCTGGCAGATATCGATGGCTATCTCAAAGCCATAGACACAGATCCAATAATCAGACTTGCCTCAGTAGACCGCCAGGAAATTATCGCGCGTCTAAAAGACATAGAAACAGAACTTGACACCATCGTCTCTGAGTTAGGAGGCAATGGACAAAAACCCATCACTTAATCAACACCACTTACTGCTCAGGGTTTGCCGAATAGCCTTTATCTGTACGAGTTACCGCATACTTCGTTGTTTCTCCTGATTCTACGACCACACTATCAAGCACCAGCGGAGGAGTGCCAAGCACTATAACACGGTATGTACCAGGCTGAAGCTGCGGGCCTTCTTCTCCTATCATTCCCTCGAAGACCTTAGCTCC
>JAGYNL010000060.1 GCA_018399865.1 Candidatus Bipolaricaulota bacterium
ACGACTGACAAGTTACGAAGGCGGTACAACAACACGACGTCGAGAGGCGCATAATATCTCGCTTTCTCTATCGCGTCCAGGAATTACGGCCTCCTATTCTTATCACGAGATCAACGGTGAAAGCCCTTTTGTCTACGACCATCTGGTAGACGAGAACCACATGGCTTTGAACTTATCTGGTGGCAACAATATTACTCTAGAGATAAGCGTGGGATTCGACATGCTGAGTAATACCTTTGATCCGTTGAAGCTGCGCGTCGGTTTTTGCCCCGATCCTAGGTTTTTCTTAGACGCTACCTATGATATACCAACTGCCTCAGTTGCTGAAGTTGAGCTTCGGGGAAGTGCCACATACGGAAGCATGGACCTCGAGTGGAGCATACCTTATAACGCTACCAACAGAGAGTTTGAAGCTTCCACTTTGGGCTTGAAGGCGCGAGACGCAGAGCGAGGGACGATCTCTATCTCATTTGATTTTGACTTCAACTTAGCAAAGCTCTCAACACTCGGTCTGCAAGCAGAGATGCTATACGAACAAGGGTGGGGAATCAGCTTGAGCGGAGCACTTGACATTGATACACAAGCTATAAGCAGTTCCAGTTTTGGGCTGTTCCGCGATTTTTATGACTGTTTGCGCGTAGGTATAGAACGCACCAGTGGTCAAGTGTGGTTGTACACTTCCATCCTTGCCTTTCCTGAGGCCATACTACGCTACGCTCCAACCACGACAGAAATTGAGGTTGGTAACTAAAAGAGCAATACTTGGCAAATGTCAGATTTCTCATAAGAGCAATGCCATATGAGATTAACATTTTCGTCTTAACCTATCAGTAGAAACTGTGAAGAAGCATCCTTGACATATTCCCTTGCCCGGCATATACTGTGCATATGCTATAAATGATTACGGAGGTGAACCATGCCATTAGGAGATCGCACTGGACCACGAGGCATTGGCCCAAGAACCGGCCGCGGCCTGGGATATTGCAGTGGAGGTGGTGCCCCTGGTTATATGAATAACTGGGGCGGACGTGGCGCCGGATTTGGATGGAGCGGAGGCTGGGGCGGAGGCTTCGGCCGCGGCTTCGGAAGAGGTGTTAGCTGGGGTTGGGGCTATGGTGCCGCTTATGCACCTCCCCTGTACAACCCTGATCCGAAAGCACAAGCAAGTGCTTTGCGTGCCCAGGCAGATGAGTTGAAAGCAGCTCTAGATAATATCAAGCGCGAGCTTGAGAGTATTGAGAAAGACGATACGAATAGGCAATAACAAAGGCCCCGCCAGAAAAAGCGGGGCCAGCCTATCTCTAAGCAGTAAGCAAAACTCTCGCAGATATACAAATGAATGGTAGTGTCTGCTATACACCGTTCTGGTTTTTTGGAAGCGCCATTGAAAGAAGACAAAGGCTACCAGGCAAGATTGTCTTCTCAGTACAGATTGTTTTTAATCCCGCAAACGTAACTGCTATTGTTGATCTAGTCGGATTCTGATCGGCTCAGATCGGGAAGCTCTCCAGCTTTCTGTAAGGCGATCTTTGAGGTTATTGGACCAATTAACTCATGAATAACGGTCGCTCCGATTGTTACGCTGACAATAATATTGCTGATATCAATAAAGGCGGGATTCTGCCTCATTATCAAAGCAAGGCCGATAACAATTCCTCCTTGCGACAAGAGTCCCCACCCAGTATAACGCCTCACGCTTTTCGATGTGTGGGCAAGAAATGCTCCAGCAAAGGCACCGCCAAGCTTCCCAATAGCGCGAAACACTACAAAGAGCAACACAAACGGAAAAAAAGTGGCCAATACACCAAAATCTAGATACATTCCACTGATAGTAAAGAAAAGAACGAAGACTAACGGCTCAGCGTACTCTTCAATCAGGCGAAAGATACGATCCCTTTGCCGTCCAAAATTGACCACGGTGATCCCCACCGTCATTGTTGCCAGTAGCTGATCCAGATCTAGCAGCGTAGCTACTCCGTAACAAACAGAAAGGATGGCAATTATTATCGCTATATAAAGTCCTTCCGGAACATTTCGCAGCGGCGCTGTGGCGAAGTGGAAGAGGAGGCCACATAACACACCGAGTGCGATAGAGACAGCTATTCCCCAAAGGGGATTGAAAAGTGCGGCTGCATGCATGGTTGTATTGGCAGCAAATATCGCTGCCAGGGCGGTTGCAATACTGAAGTTAATTATCCCCAGCGCATCGTCAAGGGCAGCCACACCCATAATGCTAAATGTCACCTTACCTTTCGCCTTGTATTGATGTACTACTGCTAGAGTAGCAGAAGGATCGGTGGGGGAAGCAAGAGCGCCAAGCAGAAGGCCTAATGGCAGGTAGGTAGACAGAAACGTAGCGCCTTGAATATGCACAACAAAAGGAAGAACCAGTAAAGAGCCTGCCATAACTAGCAGCGCAGATAGCTCTGCTTCTCCCAAAGCAATGAATGCTATGCCTTTCCCAAGTTCTTTCAATGGTCCTAGCGCCAATGTTCCACCAACTGAGAAAGTAAGAAGGGCCAAAGATACGTTGGTAATTGATTCCGATGATTGTATAAAGGTTGTTGGCACAAAGTGGAAAATATCAGGATTCAGGAGCACGCCTGCTAAGATGTAACCCGTTACCCGCGGTAAGCCTAACCTCTCGCCTAACTCACCCAGCACTATCCCTGCAGTGAGCAAGATTCCAAGTATTAGTAAGACATTCACGATCAGACCCCTGCTATGCCGATTATTTGTAAATAGCTATTTCCCATCATCAATAAAAGTGTACGCCTCCGTCGTAAAATTGGCAATCGTGGGGAAGCAAGGCAAAGGTTAACCGCTCATATTTCCCAAAGCATATGTGGGCATTAGAAAATATGAATGGCTTTTTTGAAGTTAGTAAAGGTCGATCCTGTCGAAGACATTGCCCCCTAGCCAAGCCTTGCGAGCGTGATAGCTATGTAAGCAAAACTTCCTTAAAAACCTATACATCAAGAAGCTTCCACAAACTGCGTTACCCCAACCAAGAAAAGAGGCCATAAGAGAATTACAGGCAGAATCGGCTTATTACTTCCAGACAGGAAGAAATTAGGGCGGGAGGATTCGAACCTCCGATCACGGCTCCAAAGGCCGTT
>JAGYNL010000061.1 GCA_018399865.1 Candidatus Bipolaricaulota bacterium
AAATGAGAAAGGAGCGATTTCACGGGGCAAGCAGGTACAACGCTACGGAAGTTGGGAAACCACAACGTCGGAGACCCCAGTGAAATAGAATTGCACGGCGCAAGCAGCTCCAAAGCTACACAAGACCAAAAATGCAACTGCACAAAAGTGGTTCTTTACACACGCTTTCGTACCATAAACTCCCTCAGGAGCCGTCGGAGCTCGTGGGGGGAATCGATCGCAAAGCGCGAGTGAGAAGGTGCCATGCCAATCCTTATCGAGCAAGCACCATCAGGCAAAGCCTGAAACATGTCTTCATCTGTTGTGTCATCTCCGGCAGCAAATATGAATTCCCATCTGGCTTTAGAGATCCACTGCAAGGCGATTCTGCCCTTGTTTATTCCAGCGTTCTTAACCTCAAGAAATCTATGTCCTTCTAGGATGGCCAATGGCCTGTTCTCTAGCAATGGCTCAAGAGATTCCTTGAGCTCGCCGACTCGCACTTCAGCAAAGGTTTTCTCTGCCTTGCGGTAGTGCCAGACGAGAGAAAAGTCTTTTTCCTCCAATGAGGATCCCGGAGTTCGGCTTACATACACCTCAAATAGCGGTCTTATCGCTTCTTTCCAGTCTCCAGTAAGTGGCTCTACTATCTGCCAAGGTTTGTCTGGTTCCTTGTACCAGACTCCATGTTCGGCGACTAGTCCCACGTCCAGGGTCCCAAACCAGCGCTCCAAAGTGGGCCTATCTCGTCCGCTGATTATTACTACACTATTCCCCTCCTCGGAAGTCAGTTGATCAAGTAGTTCGATAAGTCGCTCGGGCGGATAAGCCTCTTGGGGGTCACCGGCAAATTGAACCAGGGTGCCGTCGTAGTCTAGTAAAAAGAGTCGTTTTTTTGCAGAGTGGTATTTCTCCCACAGCTGCTGCTTCACGCGCACGGTAAGCTTCTTGGCAGCGAAGCGCTCCTGCATTTGTTTTATCGACTCAACCCCCTCGATGAAGTCCTCAGCCCATCTGACAACATTGTAGTTGCGCATGCGGGTTTGCATCAATGCCAGGCGTTTGCGTCGCTCTTCTTGCCCCATTTCAAGTCCGTTTCTTATCGCATTTGCCATTTGCACTTGGTTGTTAGGGTTAACAATTAGGGCTTCTTGTAGTTCTTGGGCGGCCCCCGCTAGCTCGCTTAGGATCAGCACTCCGTCTTGGTGTGTCTTAGTAGCGATAAACTCCTTGGCAATCAGGTTCATTCCGTCGCGCACGGGGGTTAGCAAGGCTACGTCTGCCAGTCGGTAAAGCGCTACCAATGTGCTTTCGGGCAGAAACCTAAATAGGTACCACACAGGCATCCATTCGAGGGATCCATATTTGCCATTTACCCTGCCTACCAGTTCGTCAAGCTGGCTTTTCAGCTCTTGGTACTGGATTACTCCGGCACGGGACGCAATGGCCTTCAGTACAAATGTTACCTTACCCCGATACTTGGGAAATTTACTAAGAAATAGATCGAACGCTTCCAGTCGCTGGATCAATCCCTTAGTATAATCCATCCTATCCACAGATAGTATTATCTGTCGAGGCCCTATCTGTTCACGAATTCGCTCCATCTCCTGCTTGGTGGCTGGACTATCTGCGGCCAGAGAGAACCTCTCATAATCTATCCCCATCGGGAAGGCGTCTACCTTTACCAATCGCTGTCCTGCAGCAATCACTAACCGTCCCGCCATGGCTTGTCCAAAACCAAGCAGTCGGCGCACGCTGGTCAAAAAATGCCTTACATAGTCATATGTATGAAAGCCGATCAAATCAGATCCCAACAGCCCACGTAGCAAGTCTTCCCGCCAGGGAAGCAAACGAAAGATCTCTGAAGAGGGAAAGGGGATGTGCAAGAAGAAACCTATTTTCGCGTGAGGTAGCTCCGCGCGCAGCAATCGCGGAAGCAACATGAGCTGGTAGTCCTGTACCCAGATTGTGTCTTCTGAGCTAGCAACTTCCGTCACAGCGTCGCGAAACATCGCGTTTACCCGGTAGTAGGCACGCCAGTCAGAGTCCTTATATTGGGTGTAGAGCGGGAAGTAGTGAAACAAGGGCCAAATAGTGCGATTGCAGAAGCCGTTGTAATAGTTGTCTATCTGACGCTGGGTTAGGAAAACAGGGTGGCAGCTGCGCTCTTGTAGTTTAGACTCGATCTCTGTGTGCTGCTCATCTGATAGGGCATTCGAAGCAATACCTGGCCAACCAACCCATATGCTGTCGCGTGATTGGTAAAAGGAGCCAAGGCCAGTAGCTAACCCTCCCACGCTCTGGGAGATGCTGAGCCTGCCCTTCGTTTTCTTCATCGTGATAGGCAGTCGGTTAGAAACAATGATCAACTTTCCCATGCTGGTTGCGCCCCCGTTTAGTGGCGAGTAATGCTTTTATTATACCCGAAATGACACTCTGTACTGAAATAATCTGTTTTAGCGCGTATGTGTACAAGTATTATAGTCAAGTGTTTAACAACGTATTGTCCGCGCAGCATCAGGAAGCCTACAATCTAGAGTAACGTGCACATGGCAGACCACATCTCTATAATAGTGTTCTACTACCTGAAGCAAGCCCCAGAAACGAGGTGACCATATGAAGACCATTATCCTTGCTGGCGGGTACGCAACACGTTTGCAGCCTATTACCACTGACAGGCCTAAGCCCCTGTTACCGGTGGCCGGCGTGCCGATCATAGATCACATCCTTTCCCATGGTCCATTTCCGGGCCGGCCAGTAGTATCTACAAACCGTCGTTTTCTCTCCCAATTTGTGCGTTGGCAGACCGAATCTGACTGGCAGATAGACTTAGTAGTTGAGGATACCGTGAGTGAGGACCAGAAGCTGGGTACTGTTGGAGCTATCGCGTACTTGATTGAAAGGCTCAATATCGATGAAGATATTCTAGTTGTGGGAGGAGACAATCTGTTTGGCTTTGAGATAGATGACCTGCTTTCGACATATAAGGGTCACCCGCTCATTGCCTTGTTCGATTTGCGGGATGTAGAAAAGGTGCGTAACAAATACGGTGTAGTTGTGGTAAAAGATGGCAAAATAGTCTATTTTCAGGAGAAACCTGCCCAGCCTGACAGTACCCTTGCAAGCACAGCGTGCTACGTTTATCCAAAGAACATCTTGCCTCTTTTTGGGGATTTCTCTCGCACCGCAAAGAAGGGACAAGATGCTCCCGGGTACTTCAACGAGTGGCTCCTCCAACAAAAGGGCCAGCAGATTGACCCATTCATCTTCGACAGCGACTGGCACGATATCGGCGACCGAGCATCATACATAGAAGCAAATCAGCGATATGGTAACTGTGATACATGGAGAGCCAAAGGTGTTGTGGTAAAGGATTCCAAAGTTACTGATAGCGTAATCCTTGACAACACGAGTATTTACCAATCATCAATCTCAGGATGCGTAATCGATCGTGACTGCGAGCTGGTTGACGTAAGGCTTGATGACTGTCTTGTTGGAGAAAAGACAAGACTCAAACGTATGTTGTAGGAAACTTGCTAAGGTCAAGTTTCTCTGCTCTTGGTTGTTGTCCGCCCTGCCGAGCGCACAAGCGCAACGTTGCAGACCCCAGTGAAATGGATGAGAACCCAGCGATTTCACAGGGCAGGTAAACTACAACGCTACATAAAGAGCGCTTTGCCGTTGTAGCGTGTGCAGCTCGCCTGCCACGTTGAGGTGTGTCGTGACATAAACACCAAACGTTGGAGACCCCCAGTGAAATAAATGAGAAGGCGGCTATTTCACAGGGCAGGCAGCTCCAACGCTACA
>JAGYNL010000062.1 GCA_018399865.1 Candidatus Bipolaricaulota bacterium
CTCCAGATCACCCAGTGCTCGTCTTACTTCCTGAACAGCTTCTTTCATCTCACCCATATCTAGTACCTCCTAAAGGGATATTTTAGCTAAAGATGCAAGCCACTCCTCGCCCAATCAGAGCAACGATCATCGCAATTGCCGTAGTTGTAGCTACAGCTAGACCCGTCTTTCTACCTCCCAGTTCACGAATGAGCACAGCAATAGTTGCTACGCATGGAATATAGAACATAACAAAAAGGGTGAACGTCATTATCTGTCCAGCGGAAAGTACGCTTGCCACATTTGTTGTCCCCAAGGCTTGAAATAGCATGATCAGGGTTAGCTCTTTGCGGAAGATGCCAAAGATAAGAGTTACTCCCAGAGTCACGGGCAGACCTAGGATCCAGGTAATAGGAAGGAACCCTAGGTTCAGATAGTAGTCAATATGGCCGAACTCGAACAGGCTCAGCAATACACTTCCTCCCACAAGTAACGGCCAGGCTATGATGATAAATCCACGTGCCTGAAACCAAACCTTAGCCGCAACCACCCGCAAGGATGGCATCTTGTAGGTAGGGATCTCTAAAATCAACCCAGGAGTCACCTGCGGGAAAACCTTTCTCAAGATCCTGCCCGCAATAGCAATCACTAATAGGTTAATGATGTATAGCAGAAAAGCATATGTTGGACCAAGAAAGTAGCCTACAAGCCCAAAGATAACGATAGTTCGCGCTGAGCATGGAACCATTAGCGAAAGAAGGGCAGTAATGAACCGATCGCGTGGCGACTGAAGAATACGAGTAGCCAGGACCGCAGGTACGCTACACCCATAACCAAGGATAAACGGGATAACCGACTTGCCATGCAGCCCAATCTTGTGCATGAACACATCCATTAGATAACCAGCACGAGGAAGATAGCCAATATCTTCAAGCAGCGCCAACCCAATCCAGAAAGGGACAAGGTAAGGTAGAACGATACCGACTGCCCCAGCTATACCCTCTATTAACCCTTTCAAAACGAAAAACCAGACGCTGGCCTGAGGAATAGCTGCTCCCAGTGACTCAATCGATCGCTCAAACAGCACCATCACTGGCTCCTCAACTAGTGCCCCAACCTTGAACACTATGGAAAAAAGGCCGTACATAATGGCCGCGAAGAACACATATCCAAAGAACGGGTGCATGAGAAGAAAGTCAACTCTGTCCCGCAAGCCGACCGCGGGCGAGCCAATTACAGTTACCTTCTTAAAAAGCCCCATCGCCAGGTAATGCCTCTCTGCGGCAAAGATCTCTTCACTGCTACGACCACGAGATTGCGAGATTTTCAAGCGTAATTCATCCACTAGGCTAAAATCCTTAATCCCATTTTCCCTGGCTAGCTGAGTGAAAAATGCATCATCTTCTAGCAGTTTGATGGCAAAAAGACGTGGAGGTAAACCATTGCCGTGTAAATTAGCAGATAAGTAATCGGACAGCTCTCTTGTAACTTGCTCTACGTCGTCGCTGTACTCAAGCGCCGGGATTCTAGGCTGTCTTTTTGCTACAGATACAACCTTAGTTGCCGCCTGCTTCACCCCCACTCCATGCACAGCAACCGTGCTCACCACTTCAACTCCAAGCTGATCTGAGAGCGCATCTATATCTATTGATAGGCCCTTTCGCTTTGCTTCATCTTCCATATTCAGGCAGACAACCATGGGAATACCCATCTCCATGATCTGCATAGTAAGTTCGAGCCCACGACTAAGCAGAGATGCATCAATAATGTTTAGAACTGCGTCAAATTCACCAGCAACAAGAAACTTGCGTGTCTCCGCCTCTGCCTTATCGCTTGAAGTCAATGAGTAAGTTCCGGGAAGATCGACAATCTCAACCTTTTCCCCGGCAATTAGCGCCTCACTCTTCAAGTATTCGACAGTTGTCCCTGGAAGGTTGGAGGTATTCGCTTTATACCCAACAAGATGGTTAAATATCGTACTTTTACCGGAATTAGGTTGACCAACAAGAGCAATACGAATCATTATTCTCTCCGCATATTCTCAATTTAGTATCAGGCTAGCTAGGGGCATTTATTCATAGTTTTCACTTAAAGATGCCACTGTATTCTCGGGACAATCCTCACAATAGCCGAACAATCCCACCTTCCTACCCACAACATCAACGCTGGGCTCTTTGCCCGCCTTATCTAAAGGCAGAAGTGCTGGAATCTCGTTCACCTTGCCACGGACAAGGCAGATGCGGTTATAGTAGTTCTTAAGGTTACTTTCGTAGCAATCATGACCTTGACAAAGATCACTGGTATCGACAAGGCTAAGTCCGGAAAACACCTTTGCCCCGCTGTAGACCGTGGACAGCTTTATCTTCCGGTCCTGTTTATTTGCCTTCAGGTAGATTTGATTAGCGTCGAGATGCAAGTTGTTACCAATAACCCGAAGCAGCAGTCGGCGCTCGGCAGTTACACGCTTTCCTTCAGCACGCAAGACATTTCTCACCCCAGCCATATTTGTGTTCTTTGCATTTTCAACCATATCTACAGCGGCTCGACGACTATTCGGTTTGCCACTCCTCGACCTAAGGCAATACGAATGCCATGAATCTCCACAAGCAGCGGCCCTCGAAACGCCCCTGCTCGAGAAACAACAATCGTATCACCTCGGTGAATCCCCATTTGTGATAAGTTTCTGTACAGGCCTGGTCCACCAACAAAGTTTACAACCCGCGCACTTGTACCCTTGGGCAGTTGATCAAGTGTCATCTATCTTGAACCTCACTTTTATTGCAAATGATTTGCATCAACAATATACACAGCCCGTGTTGTCCTGTCAAGGTAATGATCCACCTGTGCTTAACTGCTGCAATCTGTACGACAATCTTGAAGTAGCGTATCATACCATAAGCACGATTGAGAGGTGGTACCAAAGATGGACGGTTCAATTACCGAATTTACAAAAGAAGCAATGAAAACATGCAAAGATCTGGAGGGATTCTCTGCAACACAGGAGATCAGAGCGGGCCCAATCAAAGCCCGGGCACGTCTGCACTTCAGGCGTCCTGGTAAAATCACCCTAGAATACCGCTCATATGAGGATCCGCTGGCGGATTTCGAGGAGAAGCTTTCCGGCTCAGAGTTTATCCCTAGCGAGCTCATGGCAATGCAAATCATCCATGACGGTCATGAAACTTGGATAGTCGATTCAAAGCGCAACGTGACAATCAAGAAGCTCGGCAGGAGGCTTTACTCACCCCTACGCCTTCCTGACGGAATTGCGGATATCGATATGATGTACCACTTGACAAGCGATTTTCTCTTGCGTGACGAAGGGCAGGAGACTATCAACGGAAGGAAAGCTCGCAAGATAGGGTTAAAACCTAAGTCACAACAACGCATATCGCTTTTCAAAGATGAAACATTCCCCGTGAAAAAGGGTGTTGTATCTATCGATAGCGAAACACTGTTTCCAGTACACATTGTGCTTTGGCCATCGCCACGATCTCCTCTTTACTACATCGTTGGCCCATCAGAAGCCATAACCATTGACTACAAGGACATCCTGTTAAACGCCCCAAAAGATGAGGCTTTTGAGGTTACCACCCCAGAGCAAATGAAAGTTCTCCACGAACAAGAAGTGCCCGCAAACAATATTTCAGAAAAGCTTTCATTTGATATTCCTGTAAAAATCCTTGAAGACCGAGGATATCGGCTTCGCGACAACCTTGCTTTGATTACTGCAAGCCAGAAAGGCGATCGGGCCTATGCGCTGCTTTCATTCCAAGGCGAAGAGAGCAACAACAAGCCCCCATCCGGCATATCTATACGGGTCGGAAATTACCTCTCTCTTGACATGAACCGCAGACGCGCTCTGATTGCGACTAGCGGAGAGGAGATTGATTTGACTAGTAAGAAAGCAAGGATCATAGATAGAGGCTCCCTCCTCAAGGACGAAATTCCTCAATCTGCTCAGCGATCATTGTTTGAAGTAAGCTGGCACCAAGAGGAAGTATATTGGTTCATGCTTGCCGAGGGGATACAGAAGGAAGATCTAGCGGACATTGCAGCAGCAATAGCAAGCCCTGATACGCAATCAAACCAGAAAGACACTTGAGGATGCTTAAGCTTCAGGCATGAGTGTCTCAACCTCACCTGAGGGCAAGGAAACTTTCATGATGATGTAGGTATCTTCTTCCTTCTCCACTGTGAATCCCAACGTGCCACTATCGATCCAGAAGAAAGTAAGAGCGCCAATCGAGTTTTCCAAAACGCTTGTATGCTGCATTTCTAAATCGTATAGGTATATAACTGGGGTCTCGTCTTCGACGCTCTTCGGTCCTAGATAAGACAGTAGTGAGCCATCCGGGGAAAACGAAGGAAGAATACCATGGCCTGCAACTCTATATGCACAATTTTCTTCCTGTTTTATCAGATAAATTGCTGGTTGCTCTTCCGCATTATCAACGTACGGACTAATCAGCGCGCGTTCGTAAAGTGATATAGCAGCATATTTGAGGTCGGGGGTAATATCCCACAGAAATGAAGCAGGTAATATAAACAGGTTCTCCTCCATTGACTCGGTGAGAAAGAAGGAAGCAACTTCATATTCTTCTTCGGTAAGAAGGTTGTAAGATGCAAGATGCCCCAATTTCAGCGATCCCTCTTGGGTATGGGAGATTATGGCCAGTGTTCCGTCCCAGCTCAGCCGCCTGTAACTAATGACATTTTCTCGAAGCAATGAGTGCCTCTGCTCCGCTTTGGAGTACAGCTTCAACTGCGGTGTATCACTATCATCATCAAGAGAAAGATACGTGATGTCTCCTTCGCCAGTAAAGGAGCACGATAGAACGCTATCCTGTGTACTAAAAAGCGCTACTGGATGGGAATCTGTCTGCAGCCGAGAGCTATATATCACCGAAGAAACCGGTTGCCCAAACTCATTCTTCTCAGCTTCAATAAACAATATCTCATTCCCATCGATGGACCAATCTAGAACACCGCTATCGCCGCTAGAAGCTACGTTATCTAGATGAGAGATTCTGCTATCCTCTATTAGAGCAAGGTGACAGTCTACTTCAGGAAGGATGCTGTACGTCCCATCATTACCTATGAAGAATCCTATAGTTCCATCAGAACGGACAAGCGGTTGATTGAACATAAATCCGCAACCAGAGAGGAAGAAAAAAGCCAATAGCAGCATCAGTAAGGATATCGTTTTCATGCCTGTAGAATAGCAATGCAACATCGGTTAGTCAATTGCGTCAGCCAATTTCTGAAGGGAACAACCACATTTTCGCGCAAGCTTTCTGATCTGCTTTTTCAGTATACCTCTAAAATAACGAAAAGCTGCCATAGAGCAAATCACATATCAGTTGGGTTTTGCTAACGACCGCTCCTGTAGTAAACGCCAAGCGACCTAATCACCTGCTTGGTTAGCTTTTTCCAGATCACAATCTTCCAGAAAAAAGAAAATAAACCCCGCAGCAAAGGCATCGCCGCTCCTGCCCACGTCGCAGCTCAAGCGAAGCTGGAGGCCAAACCAGCTAGTTTCGTTACTATATCGTCGCTTACCGGCCCGAGTGGTGAACTTCCCAATCGTCTTGGGCAACATTTGTTATCTTCTTTGAGCTACGTTGGGGTAACAATAGCTTCCAAGAAGAGCGCCTAGATGAATCATACCAGCAGATGTTTTTTCACAAGCAAGTGGTTTCATCATACAACGGTGTAAATCCTCAGCTTGCCGACGAGCAATCAAGATGCTCAATTGGACTAAATACATGTCAGGACATAGAATTGGCGTGCCATGAAGACAGTTGATCTAATTAGAAAGAAGCGGGACGGGAAAAAGCTCGGGCGCGACGAGATCGAGTTTGTTATTGAGGGATATGTAGATGGAAAGATCCCCGACTATCAAATGTCAGCTCTACTAATGGCGATTTTCTTCCAAGGGATGGACGACGAAGAAACAGCTTATCTT
>JAGYNL010000063.1 GCA_018399865.1 Candidatus Bipolaricaulota bacterium
GCGCTTCCTTGATAGTTGCTATTCCCTGAGGCAAAGGTAACCGGCTGTGGATCGTCGATCTTAGTTGGTAGTGAGAGCAAGGCCTGTGGCACAGCCGCTTTGAACTGGGAGGAAATTGCTCCTGCCTGCATTCCAAGTAGAAGCACAACATAATGGCTGATCAGGTTGTTATCAAGGATTACAATCTCCTTGCCGTCTACATCGGCCTGTTGATGCGCTGTGCCCACCCTGGTCTCCATATGAAGCCCGCTCAATCCCATCTGGGCTGAAATGATTTGTGACCCCGACGTAGTCTCGGCTGCTAAGTGATAGAGAATGGGCAGGAAGTTACGGTCAAACTCGTACTGCTGAGCAAGGGTGATATTTTGCTCTCCTGCAGACATTGTTGCTTGGGAGAGCAGAATATATCCCTCTGAGGGGGAGAAGAACAGAGTGTATTGCTCTTCGATCAATCTTTGTCCTGCTTGTTCTACCACAAACATGCCGCTATCGATTAGCTGCCCCTGCTGCTGTGCTTCCTGCGGTTTGGGAGTTACCAAGCCGAAGAAAAGAATAGCCCCGATTACTGCCAATGCTATCAGAATATTTTTTTCCATTTCCCCCCCTTAGCTTACTTCCATCGCGTAAGGATTTGCTCCCTGCGAAAAACCCTGATTGCCCAGTATAGCACAATGACGCTTGCTACCAATAGAACAACTGCCTCTAGGCTGATAAGATTCATGCTTACAAGCGTCTTCTTGCTGGTGTATATTATTAGGGGCACAATGGCTGGGATGATGGCGAAGCTTGATATCTGATAAGCTGCACGGGCGTCAGTGGCCCTAGAGGAAACAAGAAGAGTTACTCCAACTGAGAAGAGGGAAAGAAGCGGCGAGAGACCGAAGATGGCCGTAATCCAAGGCCCGGTTAGTACGTGCGGTGGGATTCCTCCCACAAGGGCAACGCAAAGACCAATGAATATGCCAAAGCTTAACCAGGTGAGCACTAGCGCTGGTATAACGCTCGATAATGCTTTGCCCAGAAATAGTTCAAGATCAGTGATTGGAGTAGCAAGAAGAGGTTCAAGGCTGCCTTGCTCCTTCTCTCCGATGATCGAGTAGGCTGCAATTGCTAGTGGTACAATAGCCGGGAGGATAAGGAAGTACATAAGCGCTGTGTTGAACAACGCGATTTGTGCACCGGCAGCTTCAAGATTCCGCCCTTGATAAACCATTACCATGGCTGCTCCAACCATGAAAAGCGGCAAAAAGATTGCCCCAAATAGAATCATCTTGTTTCTTAGTGATTCTTGCCATTCTTTTATCAGGATTACGCTAATTCGTGACATCGTTATCATCCATCATGTCCAGGTACAGATCCTCGAGTGATACTCTAAGCTCGTTTACGTAACGTACGCCCGCTCCTAGCTCCACAAGTCGTTTGACCAGCAGGGGGTTTTGGGAATCCGGATCGGTAAGAGAAATCACTAAGGAATCAGCTGTCCGTTCGATCTGTTTGATGAATGGCATGTCCAATGATTTTTCAATGTCTGGAGCAACTTCTGTCAGGCGCACCACTGTCTTTCGGCCATAAAGTTGCTCTTTTAGCTCTTCTGGTTTACCGATGGCCATAAGGCGGGTCTTAAATAGTGCTATGCGATCACACAATCGTTCAGCCTCATCCAGGTTATGGGTGCATAAAAAGATCGTTTGTTCCTTGCTTCTCAAGCTTTCAATTACATCCCGTACTACCTTAGCTGCTTCGGGGTCCAAGCTGGCTGTTGGTTCATCAAGAAATAAGATCTTCGGCTCGTGCAAAAGAGCGCGAGCAATGGCCAGTTTCTGTCGCATCCCTTTAGAGAGTGTTCCAGCTAGACTATCTCGTCGATCCCAAAGCTCAAACAGATGCAGATAGTGCTCTGCTTTTTTGTGCGGTGAAATTACCCCGTGCAACTTTGCGAAGAATAGGAGATTGTCAAATACTGAAAGACGCTTGTACAGTCCTGGGGTTTCGGTTAAGACTCCCACGTTCTTGCGAATGGCTCGGTTTTCGCCTCCTACCCTAAATCCAGCGACTGTCGCTTCACCACTTGTTGGCGCAATCAGGGCAGCGAGCATTCGGATGGTGGTCGTCTTTCCCGCCCCGTTTGGGCCGAGAAACCCGAATACTTCGCTTTTGTTGATGTCAAGGTTAAGGTGATCTACCGCGACTAGATCACCGAACTTTCTTACAAGATTTTCTGTATGGATCATAATGTGCCCTTGGTATTCTATCATTTGCACCCTGTACGATCTACTCAGGCAAGGAGAATCACTTTATGCATTGGATAAGTAATCAGCTCTATAGCTCCAGCAAGAAGGGATGTCATTCTCTCCACTCTGATTCAAGAATTGCCATGATAAGATCGTCGTAGTAACGACCGTCACGGAAATATGCTTCGCGCATCGTTCCTTCATGAATGAAACCAGTTTTCTCATATACCCTCTGTGCGCGCTTGTTGTGCGAGTATACGTGCAGGAATATGCGGTGCATCGCAAGCTGCTTAAACCCGTAGTTTAGTATCAGGCGTCCGGCTTCCAGAGCGTATCCTTTTCCCCATTGATTCCTTTCTCCAAGCATGATCCCGAATTCCGCGCTGCGGTTAACGTAGTCGATTGAATGCAGGCCACAGTTTCCGATGTGCTGGTCCTCATCCTTGATAACGATCGCTAACGACATGTCTGAACGATCCTTGTATTGAGAGAGAAGCCAGTCCTCCTCTTGGGCGCGGCTTATTGGAAAGCGGATGGTGAGTGTGGATGTAATTGTTGGATCGTTGATCCACCGCAGGCAACGCTCGAGATCATCGATATCAAGTGGTCTTAGATAAACACGCTCGCCGACCAAGAATGGGTTATGCATCAGGTCTCCTTTACCAATTAAAGGCAAGTATACGCTTATCTTTCTTAGATTGGGAATTGTTGCATATCAGGAATCCTCACCTGGGATAGTGTATATCTGATGGCATGAACTACCGTGGCCAAAAGCGGATGTTGGAAGGCTTGTTTAGTTGATGAGTGTTTTGATCTGGATAAAGAAAAGCAAGCGGGCCGTGTCGTTTGAAGACAAGGCCCGTGTTAATTTCCTAGTAGTTTATCTTCTACATAAAGATTGGATAAAGCGGGAACAAAGAAGCAAATACTAAAGCGATTACGCTCATCAGCTTGATTAGGATATCGAGCGACGGACCGACGGTATCTTTCAGCGGATCGCCTACTGTGTCCCCAACTACACCCGCATCGTGCGCTTCGGAGCCCGTTCCACCGAAGTGACCTTCTTCAATGTATTTCTTGGCATTGTCCATAGCCCCTCCCGAGTTTCCACAGAAGATAGCAAGCTGAATTGCAGAAAGGAGAGCGCCGATCAGGAAACCGCCAAGGGCATACCGGCCAAAGATGAGGCCAAAGGCAAGTGGTGTGATGACCGCAATCATGGCTGGAATAAACATCTTGTGCAGGCCACCATGTGCAGTGATGCTGATGCAACGCTTAAAGTCGGCAACAGCCTCACCGGTCATTATCTTTGGGTTCTGTTTGAATTGATCACGGATCTCTTCCACAAGAAGCCCAGCGGTGCGGCTGACGCCTCTAATGAGTAGAGCTGAGAACACATAGGGCACCATGGCTCCCAGCATCAATCCGGCGATAACATATGCTCCCACCTCAATTACGCTGCCTGTTGGGGAGAACTGTGCTGCTATCTGACCTACAATTGGAAGCTGCGGCTGCACAACTTGCTCTGCTGAGCCGATGGCCGACCACATGAATGCAGCGATTAAGCCTAGGGCAGCAAAGGCCGCTGAGCCGATGGCGAATCCTTTTCCGATTGCGGCGGTGGTGTTTCCAATTGCATCAAGCTTGTCGGTTCGTTCACGTACTTGCGGGGGAAGTTCGGCCATAGTGGAGATTCCCCCCGCGTTATCGGCGATCGGTCCGTATGTATCTACGGAGACGGTCATTGCTACGAAGGAGAGCATTCCCATGGCTGTAAATGCAACACCAAGTAAGTTGCCAAAGTAATACGCGGCGATTGTCGCAGCAGCGATAACAAGTACAGGAAGCAAAGTGCTTATCATGCCAAGGGCCAGGCCCTCTGTCACTGCAATTGCTGGGCCGTCCTGGTTTGCTTTGGCCAGCTCACGCGTCGGACTATAGTCAGTGGACGTAAAGTATTCAGAGAAGAAACCGATGGCTACTCCGGCAACCAGGCCCAAAATTACTTCGTAAAAGATGTTCAGGCCTAGTGGAGACAGATAACAATAAAGGAAAGTCGTTACAGCGGTAAGCAAAGCAGCGATACGTGTGCCGTTCATGAGGATCTTCTGCATGCCTTCTTGTCGTTTGCTGAACCTGACGTACAGGATAGCAAGCAAACTAGCGAAGAGCCCTCCAGCCACTATAACTAATGGCGCTAGAAGCACCCAACCAAAGTTGCCAGCATTCATTCCAGCAGATAATCCTAGCTTGCCGACTATTCCTTGGATGCTTTCATTTGCCCGCCCAACGTATAAGTAAAGGACCATCACGATGACCGAGATGATTGCTCCAATGAATGACTCAAGCAGGTCTGCTCCCAAGCCGCCGACATCTCCAACGTTATCTCCCACATTATCGGCAATTGTCGCTGGGTTGCGAGGATCGTCTTCTGGGATATGCATCTCTACTTTTCCTACCATATCGGCGGCCATATCAGCTGCCTTGGTGTATATGCCACCACCGACACGATCGAACAATGCTACTAGAGATGCGCCCATCGAGTAGGCGCTGACAATCAACGCTCCACGGATAAAGTTTACCCCCATTGACTTAACCCCGAAAAGATAGCGTGTCTCGATGTGTAAAGTGGCTGGGTCAAACCACTTCTGGAACAGGATGAGAACGATTACTAAGCCGATTAGCGCTAGGCCTGCTACGGAAAGACCCATTACTGCGCCTCCTGAGAACGCTACATTAAGAGCGTCCTTAAAGGAATTACGGGCTGCATTTGTTGTGCGTGCGTTGGAATGAGTAGCTGCGTTCATTCCAACAAATCCGGCGGACATGGAAAGAATAGAGCCAATCCAGAAGGCCACCGCGATCTCCCAGAAGAACAAGATCCATAGAATTCCACCTATGACAAGCATGGTGATCCCCATGACGCGCGCTTCTTCGAGCATGAACGTGAACGCGCCCGAGCGAATGTATCCTTGTATTGTCTTCATCTTGTCTGTGCCTTGTGCTCTCTTCACCACAGAGCGGTTAAAAGAAAAAGCACTAAACAGCGCCAGCACAGAGATTAAGGCTGGTACCAAAATTAGAGCATTCATTCTGCTGCACACACCCCTTTTGTATTGCGTTTGGTTTTGCTGATTGCGGTACAATTGATCAGCTTTTGCAAATCGCTAGTTTCGTTGTCTCTAGGCTTTACTTTGTAAGACGAAATGAGCTCATTCTACCATCCATACACAGGTGCTTCAAGGTATATCAGAAGAACTGAATGTACTGCTAAGGAATTTCTCGTGAGTATTTCTTGTGGATGAATGATCACCACAGATTTCCATGCTTGTTTAACTGCAGAAGTTGGTTATCTGTTTCATTGCAGGCTGGTCCCGGACATCTGTCTTGCGTGTGGATGACAAATCGGTGCCTAGCTAACAACCGTAGTCTCTACGCTTTGACGTTATGCAAGCTAGGCTTGCTTTGGTAAATGCTTGTGAAGAGGTAGAACCGAGTGGTGGAAAACAGAAGAAGGAGGAATACTATGAAGA
>JAGYNL010000064.1 GCA_018399865.1 Candidatus Bipolaricaulota bacterium
ATGGCTAACTTGCCTCTCCCTCAATCCGTGCACACATTCGCGTGACGAACCGGAAATAATAAGGAGAGCTGTCAAGTTCTTTGGGCCTGATGGCTTGGGATTGGCTATTGTTAAGCAAGAGGAGTGTTGCGCCCGTTTTGAGGGTGGCGGTGGTTTTGTCTTTGTGGAAATCGAGGGAGCAAAAGACAAGAATACAGCAGATGTAAGCGTGCAAGGCCGGGAATGGGAAACCAAGATTAGGGAATTCATGGCCAAGGTATAGTGCCCGGCGTCAGCCTTTTCCATTTAAAGCGGTAGCAAAGCCAGGAAAAGCATAGAGCAAAGAATGTATGAGGCTCACGAAACAACAATACATTGAGTCCAGTGTCCAGGTGACCGAAGCTAAGATGGGTTTCGTCAATCAGAGGCCAAATATCCATTCAAAGGGAGCTCAAAAGCGCGCTTGTATGCAGGGTACGTTTCTAACTGGATGAAACAGGCCCTCGCTATGGCAGGACCTCCCCGAATAGCCTTGAATCGGAGGGTGCCACGGAGTGGGGTTTGCCTGCGTTGCCTGGCTCAACTGTGGATTTACCTAGTGATTCATTACACTAATAGACTGCCTCGTATGCGATGTCAAGCAAAGCAGCATATAGGCGGTCAACATCGGTTGTCTTTCAAGGACCAATTTCGATCTCAAGAACCTGCCATTCTTCACATCTGAACACCGCATTTATAGACTTTGATAACGCACTCTATTGACTGTGGCAAGAAAAATGCAAACAATGCTAGTTAGGGCAGTAATTGCGCTGAGGAGACAAGCATGCTTAGGGCGGATAGAGCTCAAAATAGATCCTACATACGTGTGCTTTCGGGTCAAACCGATGAAAGCCGATCACAGGGCAAGACAGCGGGATTGAGGTCGCTTGTAGGAATGGGATTGAATGTGCCTATGACCTACGTGTGTTCAGCCAGAGCATGTGCCGACTATGTAAAAGCCTCAAATCCCCGCAGTATCAAACGAAAACTGAAGCGGGAGCTGTCTCAAATAACTAAATCCGAGCAAGCCTACGCGGTTCGCTCTTCTGCACTGGGAGAGGACAGTGCATACGAAAGCATGGCCGGCCAACTTGTATCTTCGCTGTCGGTATCAACTCCGGAAAGAATTGCTGAAAGCGTAGAACATGTTTGGAAATCCGAGGGTTCCAGCGTGCAGGCTTATCGACGTTTCCTAAACCTGGGTAGCAAAACCGGGCCAATGGAGGTGCTGATACAGGAGATGGTCGATGCTACATGCGCAGGGGTTTCCTTCAGCAGAAATCCTGTTACCGGAGCAGGTGAGGTGATAGTAGAAGCTGTGGAAGGCACATCGGAGGCATTCCTACAGGGAACAATGACCCCAAAGCGCTTTGCAGTTGCGGATGAAAGCCCAGTTTCAAACTGGCCAGTGCTGCCAACTAGCATCCTTGATGAAATAGTTAATACAACGCGAAAGGTAGCCACCAATTTAGGGTATCCTGCGGACCTTGAGTGGGCATACGATGGAGAAGACCTTTGGTGGCTACAGGTACGGCCGATAACCTCGCTACGCGGTCTATCTGTATACTCCAATCGTATCTCGCGAGAGTATTTGCCTGGCCTGGTCAAGCCGCTTGTATGGTCCATAAACGTGCCAATGATAAACGGTGCGTGGGTCGATCTGTTCGAAGTGATTGTGGGGCGTTTGTCCATCGATCCGCTATCCCTGGCTCGAAGATTCCATTGCCGTGCCTATTTCAACATGAGCGGCATGGGGCAGTTGTTTCAAAAGCTCGGTCTGCCAAAGGATACCCTGGAACAACTGCTGGGCACTGTTCCCTCCCCGGGCGGCTCTCCATTTGGGTTTAGGCTCAAGATGCTAGGTCACCTGCCACGTCTAATCTGGTTTCTAATATCCATATCCACACTACACTGGCGGTTACCTAGATGGTCTAGAAAGAAGCTGGAGCTTTTCAATAACCAAGCCCAGATATTTGAAGAACGTCCCTCTCCGGAAGAGCTCATTGCCTGGGTTAATGATTTCTTGCCATACATGCGGGAGGCTGCATACTATCGCATCTTAACGCTTATGCTTCACTTTGCAATTGGTCAATTAGGTCGAAGAGTTGTCAGCAAAAGACAAACCGGCGAGCCTGCTACCTTGGAACTGAGTGATCCTCAATTGGAAAACTACGATCCGCAAGTTGGGTTGCAGCAACTATCAAATGAGTTTCTCAAATTACCCCAGCATGTCCGTAACAGCGCCAAGGATCATGATTATGAAGAGTTCTTCTCAATTGATGGTACAGCGGATTTCAAACGCAGGCTTGAAGCATTCCTAGACAGGTTTGGCCATATCAGCGAAAGCGGAAACGACTTCTCCACTGCGCCCTGGCGGGAGGATCCAACAGCCATTCTACATATTCTATCTAGCCAGACTCAGACGAGTTCGGCGCCAACGAAGCAGAAGAAGGAGCAATCAGAAGATAGAGTGAACATGCGTTGGGCCCGACGTGTAACTAAGCGGCGCGTAGACCGGGAAAGGGTGGCAGACGTCTTCTCCCAAGGATTCTACTTATTACACCGTTGGTCAATCCAGCTTGGCCAGCATTTGACAAACGAAGGGATCTTGGATACTAGCTACGACCTATTCCACTTTGAGCTCGATGAACTTAGATCCATAGTGGCCGGGGATATTAGCCACGCGGATGCAAAGAAACTTCTGAAAAAGCGCAGAGAGGAGATGGAAAAAGCAAAGGATGTTAGCCTACCAGAGATTATTGTGGGCGAGTATGCACAAACCGAGAGAAAGGCAGGGCGTGAATCGAATATCCTATCAGGAGTTCCAACATCTAGGGGCGTTTACGAAGGCCCGGTGTGCGTTGTTCGTTCAATAGACCAATCGCATAGGCTCCACGATGGCGATGTATTAGTTGTTCCTTACTCAGATGTAGCCTGGACACATCTGTTTGCTCGTGCAGGGGCGATTGTTGCTGAAGCTGGTGGTATGTTATCGCACAGCTCGATTGTTGCGCGGGAGTTCAGAAAACCAGCCGTCGTGTCCGTGGATGATGCCTGTACTTTGCTCGATGGCAAACGCATTCAGGTAAATGGCCACCAGGGCACTGTCACCATCATTGGCGATGATCAGACCGTCTGATACGATCGCGCAGTCTTTTAGCCGCATGCAAAAATCCGTCACCTAGATGAAGAAGCTCTGCTTGTTCTTGCAGGGTTTTGAGCTTGCCCTGCCTTTGAAATCTCGCATATTGCTTGACTTCGCTTCTCATGGCAATGATTCGAAGCACAAATAGGCCAAGGGCGTAAGCCACATAGGAAATGCTTTCAAACCTATAGTACAGCCAGCCGGCAGCGATGAACATGGCCCCGAAACGGCTTACAAGCGCACGCGAGCGTGTAATCAAGCCAATCACTTGGGCTAGGGGATAGGCTATAAATGCTACAGGCCAATCAACTACAAGAAAGCCGCCAATTATGGGTGATTGGCCCCGTCCGCCGCGGAATCTATTGAACACCGGCCAGATATGTCCGACTACAGCCATGCCGGAGGTAATTAGGAAGTAGAATTCATGGGGATACTGGTACTTAAATAACAGCGTTATTGCACTGGCCTTGGCCATATCCAGTATACTGGTTAGGCAGCCTTGGGGCGCTCCCAGTTGCAGGCGGACAGCAGTGGCGCTAACAGCATCTGATGTGATCACATCGCTGCTACCGGGAACCTGAAGAGTGGTTGGCTCTAGTTTCTTGCCGTGGCCGAACAGCTTCATTATCACTAGGGCAAAGGGAATCGATCCGGCAAGGTACCCACACACCGCAGACAAAAGCGCCATCCACCCGCTCAAGGCAATCCCTCTGCCGCCGATTCAGAAACATGCCCAGGGTTTCTGCCATGGTTTAACAAGGAAGTGTAATCGCTGACTTCCTTGATCTGGCTCACTGTCTTGCCAAAATCATCAAACACTATCTGAGGCATACTACCATTATAGTCTTCAGGCTTTTGGTTGGCTCATCAGCTATCTGCGTGCGGCTGGCCCGCGAAGGCAGGCTCTGAGCTAGCCAAGTGGGGGCCTCGCTGTTTTAGTGGGTAGGTAAAGGTAGTTTTACGCACAGGATGCTGCTTCTAGTAGAGACGTGATAGAGTGATCAGTGAGGGGTAAGTTGCACAGGATTAAGGATTACGGGAGAAGGATTAGGCAAGTCGAAGTAGTAGGCCCAGTGGAGTAATCCCCAGTGGGCAACAAAGCTATCATGCTACTGCAAAACACGCACCTGTAGCGTTGTAGTTTACCTGCAACGTTGCGCTTTTCTTAGAATT
>JAGYNL010000065.1 GCA_018399865.1 Candidatus Bipolaricaulota bacterium
CCAGAACTCCCTACTGCGACCAACCAGATTCTCCCACATCCGGGATTGAGATTCGTGTATTCCAAATGAAGCGCCTTCGCCAATTCCACTCCACCGCAGGTCGTCACCTATCCCTTGATCGTAAAGAGCATGGCCCCCTTCATGCATCGAGCTGGATAACCCGGAAAAGATATTCTTGGGAAGAAATCGTGTAGTAACACGCACATCAGAAGGCCCTATAGTAGTAGTAAAAGGATGCACCGCTTTGTCTAACCTTCCGGCTTCGAAGTCATAGTTCATAGCTCTCAGCGCCCTTAAAGAAAGCTCCCTCTGCATCTCCTCGGGGAAAATGCCTTGCATAAATCCGTCTTCGGGACGGGTACCTTCCTCCATTAATCTCTTAATAAATGGCACAAGTTCTTGACGCAGGGGACCAATAATCTTCTTCAGTTCCGCGCTCGTCATCCCGGGTTCAAATTCCTCGATTAAGGCATCATATGGGGAATGCTCATACCCATAGTACTCAGCAAATCTACGAGCATAATCAACCATTCTCTCAAGGTGTTCCTTGAACAACCCGAAATCTGACTTGGCTTTGGCTTCCTCCCACGCTGACTCAGAGCGGGCAGCGGCTATGGCGTACTGCTCATAAAAAGAGGGCGGTATTGCTTTATGTCTTCTGTATGCCTTTCCCACAACACGGAGGCTCGCGCTGTCTACTTCAGAGAGCTCTTCACTACTCTCAAGCTTTTCAATATACTCGCCTAGTTTATCTGAAATTGAGAGTTCAAAAGCCATTTTCGTGAGTTTACCAATCACTTCTGCGCGGGCCTGTTGCCCCTTAGGCGGAAGATTTGTACGCTGGTCCCACGCTAACAACGATAGCGCCGACTCTAGTTTCCCGATTTCGCGTAGATGTTCCTTGTAAGCATTAAGTGTATCCAACAGGTATCTCCTCCTAGAAAAACAACAAAACTCTATAAGAGCTCGCATACAGGATTGTAACAGAAAGCAGCTTTTTTGACCATACGGGCGCGGTAAAGGCCAACCTAGCAGGGATTTTAGGGCTTTGTTTGATATCAGATTATCCCAATTGAACCTTTTGACAACCAACAGCTACCTACTAGCAAACAAGGAGAACCAAATGATGAAGGTATGTGGTAGAATTACATGGGATCAAGCACTTCTGCAATATCGCTTTCTATTGCAGAAGTCGGACAATGGCTTCATCTACGGGTCGGACGCAACGCGAGCCAAAATTGCAAGAAAAACGATAAAGCATAAGATCGATCTATGACTTACGTTAGGGAGGTAAATTGGCCCGCGAAAGAGATTTACTGGCGGGAGTGGCACACGGTGATGAATCATCGTTTCAGCAGCTATATGATGAATACTCAACGCGCATCTTTCGCTACGCACTTACTTTGTTACGTAACAAGCATCTCGCCGAGGAGGTGACCCAGGAGACGATGATCACGGTATGGAAAAGCGCCGCTACCTACTCCGGAAAATCGCAAGTCTCCACTTGGGTTCTTGGTATTGCTCGCAACAAGGCATATAGCACCCTGAAAAATGAGAAGAAAGGCCAACGTTTGCCAACACACACGGCATTTGTTAACAATCCAGCACCAATAATTGAGAAGAAAGAGCGGGTGCTTGCCGCACTCGACCGCTTGCCGGCAGATCAGCGTGAAGTTGTGTTCTTAACCTTTTATGAGAACCTTCACTACAAGGCAATCGCTGCACTCCTTCAGATCCCGGAGGGCACGGTGAAGTCACGCATGTACCATGCGAAGAGAAAACTAGCAGAGGCACTTTCATGAGCACTTGCAGAAGAATACAAGAACTCATTCCTTGGTATGTGAATGGCACCCTTACCGCCAATGAGCGCGCCTTTGTAGCAAGCCATATCGCACAATGCGCAAGCTGCCGTGAGGAACTAGCCAAGACACTATATATCTCGCTTCAGCTAAAGCAATCTATCCATAACCAACCCAGTGTGCCGGAGTACTTGTACGATAAAGTGAAGACCCACAAAGGGGAATTTCAATTGGGAAGCCTACAAATAGGCTCATTTCTACTAGGTCTGTCGTTAGGAATGTCGATTACAGGAAAAGGAAGAGCAAGGCTAACGAGCAACCTAAGCCTATTAGGAAGGCGGGTATCAATATACGACACTAAAGAAAAGGAGGAGAGTAATGGAGAAGAATGATGTAGAAGACCTTCGCGAGGTCCTTGAGGTAGTATCAGACAAGGTGCCGTCCCTGCTTCGCGGCTTGAGAGATGTGCTCTATTCCAAGGAGTCAGCTGAGAACATGGCTGATTCTGTAGGTACATTCTATAAGAAGCTTATGGAATCAGGTATTCCTAAAGAGGACGCCCTTGAAATGGCCCGGGGTTATATGATCAACCTACGCGATATCATGGGAAAGAAGGGCATCAACATCGGCAATTTCATGCATAGCCAGGATGATGAGGAGGAGGATGAAAGCTGAAGCGAATAATCAGCGCACTTTATATTATCAAAGCAATTGGCAAGCTCGTCATCGTGGTTATCACCATGGGGGTCGGGTACCTACATCGCCGACGAAGATCGCTATTCTTGTTTTCCCGCAGATTACGCAAAATGGGACTATCCACAGATGAGATAGATATTCTTGTACAAGCCTACAAGGAGATGGTGAGTCTTCCAGCTCTTCACAAGCTTGCCTGGCATCCACGAATGCAGTAAGCACTGAGCTTTCTGCTCCTAAGACAGCCTTGACCAAGCAACAGACAATTGATCATCCCGCTTTCCCCTTCTATAATCACCATGTATGCGGGGAGTGGCGCAGCCTGGTA
>JAGYNL010000066.1 GCA_018399865.1 Candidatus Bipolaricaulota bacterium
GAGGAGCTTTCCGGCCAGAATGTATTTGACTGCTACCAATGCGGAATGTGCTCTGCTGGTTGCCCAATGGCCGAGAAGATGGATCTTATGCCAAATCAAATATTGCATGCGTTGCAGGTAAAGGATCCGAAGGCCATGATGGCAAACTCTATGTGGATCTGCGCTAGCTGCTATACATGCCAAGTGCGCTGCCCAAAGGAAGTGGACTTGGCTAAGGTAATGGAGGCGATGCGCCAGATTTATTTGCGTAAGAGACTTGACCATGTATCGCTTGATGGTATCAGTCGCAAGGAAATTAGGCGCCTGCCGCAGATTGCGGTTGTCGCTTCGTTTAGAAAGAAGACCGGGTGAAAGAATTGGAGAAATTAACATATTTCCCAGGCTGTACGCTGAAGGATACTGCCCGCGATTTTGAGATATCGGGTATGGCAGTGATGGAGGCGTTGGGCCACAAGTTAGAAGAGCTTGATCGCTGGAACTGCTGTGGAACGGTATTCTCGTTAACTGAAGATGACCTGATGCATCAGGTAGCTCCGGTGCGAGATATGATACGTGCCCAGGAGGCGGGATCTGACGAGATCATCACTCTGTGTTCTATGTGTTATGCGACACTGAAACGGGCGAGCTTGTTTGTCAATGGCAACCAAGAGCGACTGGATAAGTTAAACGCATTTATGAACAAGGAGGTTGACTACGAGGGTAAAGTCAGTGTGTATCACCTGCTGGAGATCTTACGTGACCGTATAGGTTGGGAACGGATCGAAGATAGGATGACTAATCCCTTGGAGGGTCTATCAGTTGCTCCGTTCTATGGATGTACACTGCTGAGGCCTAAGGAAATCGCTATAGATGACCCAGATGCTCCAACCGTTCTCGAAAAACTGATAGAGGCGCTATGGGCAACTCCCGTTGACTACGCGTATTCAGTTGAGTGTTGTGGGGCTTATCAGGTTGTTGATCACCGGGACGTTATCATTGAACGTACTCATAGAATACTAAGTACAGCAAGAAGGGCTGGTGCGGATGTAGTGATTACCAGTTGTCCTCTTTGTCACTATAACCTGAGTGACGCTCAGAAAGAGCTTGTTCGGACAGTTCCAGACTATGAGGAGATGCCGATTATCTATTTTACTCAATTGATGGCGCTGGCGTTGGACGTGGAGGCAGGAAGCATTCCCGCCCCGCTCAAGGCCAAACTAAAGCGCGTCCAGACGGTTAAGGGGGAGGGATGAGATGGGAAGTAATAAGAAGGAACAAACAACTGAAATGATCCACATCCATATTATGGGTAAGACCTATGAGGTTCCTGCTGGTTTGACAATAATGGATGCAATGGAGTACGCGGGCTATCGATTCACCCGGGGCGCGGGCTGCCGGTCCGGGTTCTGCGGGGCCTGTTCGACTGTCTATCGACAGGAAGGTGACTATCGTTTGCAGTTCACCCTTGCCTGCCAGGAGACAGCAGTAGAGGGAATGTACTTGGTACAGCTTCCGTTCACCCCAGCTCCACGCGCTAAGTATGATATCGAGAAGATTAACCCAAAAGAGAATGTACTCCTACAGTATTATCCAGAGATTGCTCGTTGCGTTTCATGCAATACGTGTACTAAAGCGTGCCCCCAAGACATACAGGTAATGGATTACATACAAGCGGCATTGCGCGGCGACATTGAAAAGACAGCGGAGCTTTCGTTTGACTGCATCCAGTGTGGTCTGTGTACCATGCGCTGCCCGGCCGATATTAAGCACTATCACATGGCACAAATGGCACGGCGAATCTATGGTCGGTACATGTCTCCTGTTCCCCAACACCTGGAGAAACGTCTACAGGAGATCAAGGATGGCGTTTTTGATGCTGAACTGGATGAGCTGGTGAGCATGAGTCGTGAAAAACTAGCGGCTGCATATGCCGGCCGAGTAAGAGAGGAAGCTACAGTAGGGAGTGAGATAAGTGAGTAAAAAGGGATTTATCAGAGGGTACCCGGCATACATGCGGGAATCGATCGAAAAAGTAGAAGCTACGCGGAGCAAGCGGCTGAAAGAGGGACCACCTGAACCAATGAGTGCAGAGGAAAGGGAGGAAGTCCTCAAGCGCAACCATCCGGATTACAAGGAGGAAGGGAAGCGGAAACTGGCGGTAGGCCCTTCTGCAGGGGAGTATGTACCTCATGAAGTTGCGAATATCCTAGAATCACATCCAGTAATGGATCCGCGAGTGATCGATCTTTCGAATATTGATTACGATGTGGATGTGCTAGTTATCGGGGGCGGTGGAGCGGGAACGGTAGCGGCTATATTCGCCCACCAGCAAGGAATCCCTGTAGATCGCATTCTTATTACTACTAAACTGCGCCACGGGGACTGCAACTCGATTATGGCCCAAGGGGGAATCCAGTCAGCGGACAGGCCGCAGGATTCGCCATCAATCCATTACCTAGACGTAATGGGCGGTGGGCACTACGCCAACAAGCCTGAACTAGTTAGAGCCTTAGTAACCGATGCTCCTAAAATTATCCGTTGGCACGAGGATATAGGGGTAATGTATGACAAGGTTAATGGGGAATATGTAGAGGCCCATGGTGGCGGAACATCTCGGATGCGGATGCATTCCGCCAAGGACTACACAGGCAAGGAAACGTTCAATGCCATAAGAGATGAGGCACGTAACCTAGATATACCCGTTCTGGAGTTCTTCCCGGCAGTAGAGATCATCCTCGACGAGGACGGACACGCAGCTGGAGCGGTTGTGTATAACATCGAGACTGAGGAGTATCGAGTAATTCGTGCTAAGGCAACTGTTCTCGCCACAGGCGGGTTTGGGCGCGTTCACATTCAAGGTTTCCCTACCACAAATCATTACGGCGCTACTGCAGATGGATTGGTGATCGCCTATCGTGCTGGTGCAGACATAATTGATATGGACTCGGTGCAATACCATCCAACTGGCGTGGCCTTCCCTGCGGCAATCCTAGGTCAATTGGCGACAGAGAAGTTGCGCAATCAAGGAGCAATGCCCGTAAACAAGGACGGAGAAGCATTTGTGTTCCCACTTGAACCACGTGATGTGGAAGCGGCGGCGATCATCGAGGAATGCTGGGTGAAGGACAAGGGAATCGAGACCCCAAGCGGAATACGCGGCGTGTGGTTGGATACGCCAATGATCGAGAAAATTCACGGTAAGGGGACGATCAAGAAGGTGTTGGCTGCGATGTGGACGATGTGGCATCGACACGACATCGACATTACTGTTGACCCGGCCCTTGTATACCCCACGCTGCACTATCAAAATGGTGGGGTTGAGATTGATGCTGACGCACACACCCGCGTTCCCGGTCTTTTTGCGGGCGGAGAATGTGAAGGGGGTGTACACGGCAAGAATCGTTTGATGGGGAATTCGCAGCTTGATTACAACGTATTTGGTCGACGAGCGGGAATCTCTGCTGGTAAGTGGGCCAAGACGGCAAAGACAGGCAAACTGTCGCTTCAGCATGTGATGGATTTTGAAGCGGCGCTAGCTAAGGAAGGTATCAAAACGGATCGGAAAGCACCGATGATCTTGCCTGACTATAGAACGAAGGGCGTGCGTAACCGTACATTAGGGCATCTGCTATGAAGGAAGCAAAAGTGGCAAATACTGGCAAACGATGGAAAACAGCAAAAGGGACAATCACTATTGTTGAT
>JAGYNL010000067.1 GCA_018399865.1 Candidatus Bipolaricaulota bacterium
GGTGATTTGGTGGGAGTGGCCAGTAAGAAAAACGTCAATTTCAGGAACCACGTCCGCAATCTGTGCAGCTTGGTTCACTGACAGGTGTCCCAGAACTACCACTAGGTCAGCCATGTCGCGTGCTTCACTCAACACCTTTTCAATTGCTTTGGTGGGGTCAATGTATGTAAGCCAAGGATAGTCGGGGTAAGAGAGTAATTCCGAGGTGATTACCCCGATCACAAGAACTCTCAGATCGCCTATTAAGAAGATCTTGTAAGGGGAAAACGGGGCTTGCACGCCCTGCAGTGGGACTAGGTTAGCACACAGAAGCGGAAAATCAGCAGCACAGGACAGCTCGTCTAGGCGTTCTGATCCATAATAGACATCGTGATTCCCAATAGCCATGGCATCGTACTTAGCATAATTCATCCAGTCTATTATCTCCATCGATCCCCATACAGCATAAATCGGAACGCGAAAATCGTGCCAAGTATCCCCACAATCAAAAAGCAGTACCGGGCCTTGGCTTGACTTCTCCTGATCGATAAGCTTCCCCAGACCATCCAACGTTTCAAACCTATTATGAATATCATTTGTGTAGAGAATGGTAAGTGAGGCACAAGACGCAGTTACGCTAACAATCCAGGTAATGACAACAGCAAGGACCAGGACAACAAGGCCTGTTTTATGCATACGCAGCTTGTCCGCGTCCAGAATACTTCCTATGTGAAACCGCTGCATGAAAGCCGGCATATGAATTAAGCTATGTGCTATCATAAAATTCCTCCAAGGCACACTCCCCACTCTCTGTCGCGAAGGTAAATAGATAGACCCCATATACCTCGATGAGGGAAGAGACGTACAGCGGCAATAGGGTAATTCCTTGTTCTGAACTCCAAACCGAAGACAATGCTACACCACTGGTTCGGTGAGGTACTAATAGATATCCATTTGTATCCACTAGAACCAAATCTCCTCCCTGAATCTATTTGCACTGGGCCAAGGAACAAAGCTGACAAGAATGTAAAGCTATTTGCAGACAAATCAATTGACACATTAAGTGGCCCTAGATGGTTCACCAGCAGCGCGCGGGCGTGAAGACAAAACAGATCAGAAGAAGAAGCATTCATCCAGATATCAAAACGATTGTTGACTGCTCGGCCAATCTGAAGTGAGGAACCTCTTGCAAATGACGCATCGACCTTATAAGCAGTCAGACCACTTTCTCCTATACTCTCTGCAATCGGAAGATCAAGGATCAGCTGATGTGAGTATGCATAGCTAACAACAGGCAACAAAATCACAAACAGAACCGGAATCAGTTTTAGCCTCATGAGGCAAATAGCCTACCATAACAAAACACATTGAGCAATAGTGTCAAGAGGTAAGATCCTCGTCCTTTTCTTCAGAGCTTTTCCGTCGTTGAAAAGAAAAAGCCAAGGAAGAATCCTACGGCAAGAAACACCAATGATTAGTGACTATTGTTGAGTCAGAGGAATATCTCCCTCTATAATTGCTAGAATCTCTTGAAGCTTCACCTCTGCAAGCGAAGGAAGAACAAGGTCGGCGTGGTCAAAGCAAAGGCCGCGGGTCATTTCATTTGGTACCGCGACGCAGAATATGCCAGCTTCCTTTGCAGAACTGACTCCGTGAGGTGAGTCCTCAAGCGCAAACGCTTCATCTGGAGCAATTCCCAGAGCAGACAGCAAAGCTATGTACAGGTCTGGAGCTGGCTTAGTCTGAGCTACATCATCTGAGCAGCACAGCCTCTGGAAGAAATCCTTAAGGCCAAGTCTCCTTAAGTGCTTAATTACCCACAATCTCTCGGAGCTAGAGGCAATTCCAAGGCTCAGTCCATGCTCACGCGCTTGCTGGATCATATCCAACACCCCCGGGAGGGCCGCTTGCGCCTCAATCAGTTTTGCTTCCCGCAAGTGGTGATCTTTTCTAATGGCGTCGCAGTCAATC
>JAGYNL010000068.1 GCA_018399865.1 Candidatus Bipolaricaulota bacterium
AAGCGAGGATAAGATCCACGGGCTGCTCTTTTGGGAAGACGAGCAGAATACCCTGGGTGCTTCCTCAAGCCTATTTGGCGCGAAGGCTCAAGGAAGACCAGATCCAGAAATCGAGCATTCGCGCTTTACCTTGGTCCGTATAACTCGAAACCACTCCTGTGAGGAAATACTAGAGCTGTTCTCACATGAGCTGGAAGGTCTTATCCCATGATAGCCCTTGTTGCTTAGCAGACAGGCTAGTCGAATACCTCCAGGTATTGTCCGTAACCTTCATCTCGCATTTTGTCCTTAGGGATAAACCGCAAGGAAGCAGAGTTGATGCAATATCTTTTCCCTTCTGGCGGTGGACCATCGTCAAACATATGCCCGAGGTGCGAATCTGCATAACGGCTCCTGATCTCTACCCTTACCCGACCCATGCTCCTGTCTTCGCGCGTAACGATATTTCCTGGTTCAAGGGGTCGAGTAAAGCTTGGCCAGCCGGTACCTGAATCGAACTTGTCCGTTGAGCTAAATAGTGGCTCGCCGGATACAATGTCGACATAAATGCCCTCCTGGTGATGATTCCAGTACTCGTTCTGGAATGGCATTTCAGTGCCGTTTTCCTGTGTAACATTGTACTGAAGCGGAGTAAGTGATTTCTTTAGTTCCTCTGCTGACGGCTTTGTGAACTGCGTCCACGGTTTATCTTCTTCTGCAAAGAGTGTGAAATCATCGTATCCTTCCCAAGCTTTGCTCGAGAAAGCCTGTCTTCCGGAGGCCGCCTTGTAAGACCTGAAACGAGCAGCGTTCTTTTTGTAGTAGTCCTGATGGTATTCCTCGGCAGGATAAAACTGCTGTGCGGGCAGGATCTGCGTGGCAATGGGTTTATCAAATATACCTGCCTTCTCTAAAGCAGCCTTGGATTGCCCAGCAAGCGTTTTCTGCTCATCGTTTAAGTAGAAGATGGCTGTGCGGTACTGGCTGCCCCGATCATAAAACTGCCCTCCAGTATCTGTGGGATCGACGTTTCTCCAGAAGACCTCAAGTAACCTCTTATACGAGATCTCAGATGGGTTGTATCTAACTAGTATGGATTCGAAATGGCCAGTAGCTCCGCTGCAGACCTGTTCATAGGTTGGCTCAGCTACACTACCACCGGTGTAACCAGACACTACTTCTATTACGCCGTCCAGGGGTTCAAAAATGGACTCCATACACCAGAAACACCCTCCAGCAAATATGGCTTCTGCCATCTTCCCTTGACTTGCTAAGATGCTTTCTTTGCTCGTTTCTCGTACCTGCGGTGTATCACTCACTGTTACCTCCCCGCTATCAGATGAAGCGGCAAACATGGAACCTGGTCTACATCCACCAAATGACAAAACCGATACTACGCTTATCAGAACTATAACAGCTATTTTAGTGCTACTAACTTGCTCTTGTCTAAAATGCATCATATCCCTCCACCGATGAGAGCTCCTGATCAGCAAATCGCGGAGCTGCTCATAACCGTTATCACTCTAGCAATCTGACTCCATGTTAACCAGCTAGTGTGAATCTACGATGGATGATTCGTGGTCTTTTGGTGTTGCAACCGAATATAAATTTGTATTGGAGATGCTTGTAGCTTTGCGGCTGTCGATTAACGCAAATTACTCGTGAGCTCGGCTGCTAGCTCTGCTTATTAAGATAGAGAGGTAAAAACGTTGCCAACCTGATCGTTGGTATACTGATTGGGGGAGAAACAATTGGTAGGTTTCTGAAATCCTTTAAAAGCTATCAAGAAAGCCGTTTTATCTTTTTGTGTTGCCCTCTCCCCCAATCAAACGTACGCGATAAATTAGATATCTTGGAAGTTATTTATTCCCTTTGCCCTTATTTCCTTGGTTGTTTTCGTTGTTGGACTTATCCTTTCCTTTTCCACCCGCATTTTCAGCTTGGCTCGAAGGGTTCTGTTCTTCATCTTGCTTCTTGTTCTTCTCCTCACTTGTTACCGCGCTTTCAGCCTGTACCTGGGGTAACTCCTGCCCTTCCAGCTCCAGCTCAGGTTCCAGTGAAGGTTCCCTTGAAGTATTCTGTTCCTGATGGGTATTCTTATGTCTTTCCTCTTTAGCTACAGCATTAGCGGCTAGTCCCCAAGGGATCTCTCCGTCTTCGATCTCCTGCTGAAGCTCCAGAAGCAGTTTTACTGGATCATCGCCTGCCTGAAGAGCAGATTTGGCTACGCGAGTGATTATGCCGGGCGGCACACCTTCAGAGAACAGACTTTCTACAGTCTCTTCTAACACTTCTGAATCAGTCTGTATCTCGAAGTACCAAGCCGCGTACGTAGGGCTTGTTATAGCGTTTATGATTCCCGGTGGAGTTTCATAAGCGGTCTGTGATCCTGTCTGTACCTCTTGCCCAAGAGCTCCCGCGCAGAGGAACCCGAGCAAACTAAGCCCTACGACAAAAGCAATTACGAAATGCTGTGTTTTAGCTAGCCCAATCTTCATAGTCCATCCCTCCTGTATCTTCTTTCTTGCCGCTTGTCGATCCGGTCTAATTGGAAGCGTATACCACCCCTGTGAAGCTTTGGTGGATAGGCCGTGTAGTTCCCGTGATCTCCATAAGTGTGACTCTCATATTCGCTCACTTTTACCACTATTAGGCTGTGTAACACATATATTATACTTGCAAAGAGCCCCAAAGCCAATTTGCTATTACCTTTCTGCGGTTAAGACTTTATTATTGATACATCAAGCGGCTGAACTCAGTTTGTCTTAATAGAAAAATTGGTAAGGCCTTAAGTGGCTTAGCGTAAACATTGAGCGCTCGCTTCTAAGAAAGAAACAGTCTCGATTGGCATTGCTGCTGATCCTGTGTTCTGTCTTTTTTCGTAGTTGCTGTTAGTGCGTCCTTAGCTGTGCCCTATATATCCAGTTTAGCAGGAAAAGGATCCCCGCTACCGCCAAAGGACCGGAGATGGCCAGGTAGGAAACCAGGGAGAAGCTTTCCCAGGTATCAGCTACATAGAACACCGCAAAAGCGATGAACAAAATGGCGCCAATCCACTCCCACCGCCAAGCTGCAGCTAACACCAGGAGTACCACAAACGATGGGATAAGGTGGATTAGGAAGGCAGGAATTGTCTCCCATAGGGCATAACCCTCAGTGAATACGTCCAGGGCAAACACACCCAGGAAAACCGCAAACAGGATGCTCAGGATCCTCGGGGTCCAGAAGAGAACTCGCTTTGTGTTCTTGTACACTGGTTCCTCCTTTGCTCAAATCTGTGACTCTTCTTTTGTCAACGGCGCTTTGTATTGGAGGATACGAGCTTATACACCGTGCTATTTGAGACCCATCACATTGGCCAGTTCATTCAAACTTGATACCTCGTAGTCGGGTTTGGCTTCTACGGGCAAAGTTGCCCCAGCTCCTTGCAGGCCTTTACGCCGATTTACCCAAACAGTGGACAAGCCGAATTGGTTAGCTGGTCTGATGTCATGAAACAAACTCTGAGCAATATGAAGTACTCGCTCTTTTGGAATGCTAAGCTGGTTTAACGCATATTCGAAGTTGCGTAGCGATGGCTTGTAACTGCCAGCCTGCTGCGCAGTGTAAACCTGGTGGAATTTAATGCTAAGTTTCTGTCGGGAGTACTCAAACAGGTCATCATCAACATTGGAGAGGATCGCTAGCTTATATCTTGATTGAAAACGCTCAAGGGCTTGCTTTGAATCGGAAAACGGTGGCCAGTCTTTAACGCATCGGGAGAAGTTGTCAAGCTCGTCATTGGTTGAACTGAAATTCAACCTTTGGCCAAACTCCAGCAAGGTTGAGCGGAGCACATCGGTGTATTTCTTGTAGGGGCCCGCTTCTATTGCCGATTCAATCTCAGCATACATCTCAAGCGCCTCGTTGCTTCCCAGTACTACATCATGAGCGCCGAATATGGGTTGCACGGCATTTGCGATCCCAGTCTCCCAATCTATGATGGTGCCATAGCAATCAAACATCAAAGCCTCGTATGAATCAAATCTAAGCTCCATAATCCGCTCCTTTGGAATGTGACAGATACATCACAATTCTTGTCTTGTAATTTACATATTAGTGTCTTTTACTGTCCTCAATCAATGCTTTCACATAGATTCTAAATGCCGGCAAAATTGCCATATGGCGGGCAGTGCGCTAGCGAAAACTGGCGATGGCGTGATTGTAGGTTGCTTTCTGTGCTCTGGTTTATGTTTCGTGTTGTCACACGGGCACGCTCTGATGTGCCACAAAATGATTACTACCAAAAGGCACAGATGCATAATCATTTTTCTCCTGCCACGACCCACCTTGCGGTTTCGCGGCTTAGCAAGAAAGCTCTGCGACTGGCGTTGTAAGAGGCATCAACAGACTAGGTTTCTACAGCTTATCCCTTAAAGCGGTTGCCGTAAGCCTGCTTGAATGCGTTTATTACGTCCTTTGTGCGGGACTGCAACTCGTACTTGGACTTGCCGGCAGGCGTATATAGCGTCAGGAGCCACTTTGTTATGTCACCATCCGCGTCTTGCCTTGTTTTGATACGAACCTTGGAGATGCTGTCGTTTGGTACTACCTGATGTTGGGGATTCTGGCTGAGAATATCTTCTGGGTCCATGTCCAGG
>JAGYNL010000069.1 GCA_018399865.1 Candidatus Bipolaricaulota bacterium
GGCCACCACAAGATCTGGCTTCACTTCGTAGCGCCCGTCGTTTCCGGCAAAACCTGTTTGGACAAGGATGGTTTGGCATCCGGCGCGCTTACCGGCCAGAATGTCGCTTGTTGTATCGCCTACAAGGTAGGAAAGCGAAAGGTCGATCCCGTAATCTTCCTTTGCTTTATCCAGCATGCCTGTTCCCGGTTTTCGGCAGGGGCAATCCATTAGGTACTTGGTTACTGTTGCCTGCGGATGATGGGGACAGAAATATAGAGCGTCGATGTGAGCGCCTACTGCTTCAAGCTCTCCCCGAAGGCGCGCGTGAATTTCCTCTAGGCCTTCGATGGTCAGATATCCCTTGGCAACTCCGGCCTGGTTGCTTACAACGATTACTGGTATTTTAGCTCGGTTCAGTTTGGTAATTGCTTCGCCTGCTCCAGGGATCAATTCCAGGTCTTCGGGGCGGCTCAAGTGGTCAATTTGCCTGACGATAACCCCGTCTCTGTCTATAAATACTGCCCAGTTTAGCATTTGGATCTAGCGAATTACGAGGCTTACCATCTTCTCGGGAATGGCTATAGCCTTTACTAGTTGCATGCCATCAAGCCTAGAGGCAACCTCTTCTTTAGCCAGGACGTAGTCACGCAAAGCTTGGACATCACGGGCAATATCAATGGGCACGGTCACCCTGGTGCGAACCTTCCCATTTATCTGAACCGGTATTTCTACCTGCTCTTCTACTATCGCTTCCTCGGAAAATGTAGGCCACTCCTGCTCAAGCACCGCATCCTCGTGTCCTATCCTTCTCCACATTTCCTCACAAACAAATGGAGTAAATGGCGAAAGGATGAGGATTAATCCTTCGATTACGGCGCGTACCAGGCCAGCATGCTTATTGTTCTCCAGGTAGGTGTAGGCGTCGTTTACTAGCTCCATGATCGCGGAAATAGCCGTGTTAAAGTTGAACCTACCTTCGATGTCCTCAGTTACCTTTTTTACGGTGCGCTGATACCGGCGCCAAAGGGCTTTTGCTTCTTCATCGAGACTGGATTGATCAAAGTCTATGGCTTGAGAGGCAATCTGGTCTGCATTTGTCACCACTAACGCCCATACCCTGTTTATGAAGCGAAATGCGCCGCGGACTCCTTCTTCTGACCATTCAATGTCGCGGTCGGGAGGGCCCATGAATAAAGTGTAGAGCCTCTCTGTATCAGCACCGTATTTGTCAATGATCTCTGATGGAGCTACTACATTCCTCTTGGATTTGCTCATGGAGAAGTTGGAGACCTCAACCTGCCTTCCACAATGGGGACATTTACCGTCCACTACCTCTTGTGGATGTAGCCATCCATGCTCGGGGCAGCGGTAGGCTGCATGGCAAACCATGCCCTGTGTGAATAGCTTCTTGAATGGCTCGGAGAAGTCCAGATATCCCATATCTTGTAACGCCTTAGTGATAAACCGGGAGTACAGCAGGTGCAAGATGGCGTGCTCTACGCCCCCCACATACTGGTCCACGGGAAGCCAATTGTTGACATCTTCGACAACAAAGGGCACCTGGTCATTCTTAGCGGAGATATAACGAAGGTAGTACCAAGAGGAATCAACAAAGGTATCCATCGTGTCTGTGTCACGCTTTGCGGGTCCCCCACAGATTGGGCAAGTTGTGTCTTCGTAGCCAGGTATGTCAGCAAGGCCCATCTTGCCGATAAAATCTACATCGGGGAGCATAACGGGAAGATCCTTCTCTGGAACTGGCACGATGCCGCATTTCTCGCAGTATACAACGGGTATAGGCGCTCCCCAGTAACGCTGGCGGGAGATCAGCCAGTCGTGCAACCGGTAGTTTACAGCAGCTTTTCCTTTTCCTTCTTTCTCTAGCCATCTAGTTACTTTGTCAATCGCTTCTTCACCCGGCGTGCCACTCAGATGGCCGGAGTTTATCACCTGGCCGTACTCGGCGTGGAAAAGCACATCGCTATAGAAAGGCACACTTGCAAGTAGTTCCATCACCGTGCGGTACTCGGCACTCGTGTTGCCCAGTTCATGGCAGCGTTTGATGATTTGTTGTCCAGCTTCTATGGAG
>JAGYNL010000070.1 GCA_018399865.1 Candidatus Bipolaricaulota bacterium
GCAGCAACCTTTCTTTGCTCCTCCAAAACTTCCGGGGTGGGAAATTCCCCCTTGATCAGCAAGTGCGCGGCCTCAAGAAGGGTCTTACGTTCAACGATCTGCTGAAGGGGATACCCTGAGATCATCAGATTGTTAGGTTCTACCTTGGTGATCAGGGTTGCCCAACTCGGAACCTTTGGTGGAGCTTCCCAAATCGTGCGCATCTTTTTATAGTAGTTCTCGGTGTCGAAATACGTCTTGGGAAGCTTTTTCTTGGCCTCTTCAACAAGGTCGTACTGCGAGTTCACTACTGTGACCCCAGCATTTTCCAGAGCGGATCTTTTGGACTCGAACGTGCCATAAGACTGCCCCGGGGCAACTATTGCGCCAGCATGCCCCATGGTCTTTCCCGCAGGTGCATGGGCTCCAGATATTTCAGCAATTATTGGCTTAGGATAACGCTCAGGGTGAGCCATTATGTCCTCTGCTAGCCTCTCTTCCTGTATGCCTCCGATCTCTCCAGCAATCACCACCAGATCAGTATGCGGGTATTCCATGGCTACGGGAACCAGATCCACGAATGTAGACCCTATTGCTCCATCGCCCCCTACCCCGATGACAGCATTCTGAGCAATCCCCACGCTAGCCAGCGCATCGGACATATGGTAAAGAATAGCACCGCTGCGCGAGATAATCGTTACTCCATTTGGGCCTAGCTGCCCGGACTCAGTCTCCTCTGGATAGAAGATATCAGGCAACATGCCTATTTTGACTCTTTCGGGGGGGAATATTACACCGGGCGAATTCCCGCCAATTAGAAGCGCTCCGTGCATCCTCGCCGCTACCAAGATATCCCTCACGTCGCGAATAGGTATTCCTTCACTTATAAGAACAACCACAGGAATACCAGCCTCTATTACCTCAATTGCGGCATCTTTGGCTGTTGAGTATTGCTTCCAGATGCTTGCTGCTGCAATGTAAGGGTGATCCTTAAGGCAGTCCTTGACGCTTTCATATACAGGGATTGTCTCATGCACACGGGTCCCGCCCCTACCTGGTGCTATACCAGCCGTGATTTTGGTCCCAAATTCCTGCATCAATCCAGCATGCCGTGCTCCCTGTCGCCCAAGCCCAACTACAATAGTATCTATCTCGTTAGTCTCTTTGATATGCTTAGCTATCTCTTGATGGGTCCGCTCAATGAGATAGTAGAGCATCCCCTCACTTGCTGATATTCGTTCCATCAGTTCCACCCTTTACTCTCAAATGCCTCACTAATCCCCTCTTTAATGACATCAGCCATGATCTTCTGGTTTCCTACAATGATCGTCATCTTTTCCAGTGCTGGATCCGACGGAGTCCCTTTTGCCTTTTCCAGATACGCCCTGGCGCTGGGAAGATCCGTACCAACCATCCTCCCGTATACGGGGACTATCCTCTTTCCAGTTTCATGCCGCTGCCTCAAGGCTTGGATTAGACCACGAATGAAGGTATCACAGCTTGATACACCCCCAAATCGTGATGTGATAATCATGTCAACCTTTTCATAATCCATGAGTAAGTGGAACATCTCTGCAACTTTCCCTTGAGAAGGCCCACCCCCCGAGTCCATGAAGTTGACTGGCATCACTCTTCCCTGAAAGAAGCGCTCACCAATATTGGCCACTTCATCGATCGAAAAGATTCCATAACCAGCTCCACCAGGAACAAGCCCAACGTACAGCTTCTTGGGATCTTTTTCGGCATCCTCAGGTAGCAGGTCGACATATGGAAAACCTGCTTTCTGAGCGCGCTTTTCATTAGATGTTAACTCCGCTACGTCGTGCCTCTTTCCAGCAATACCTAGTTCTTCAAGCAATTTCACTTGTCTGAAAAGGGCATTGTCATCTAGCACCAATTTAGCATCGGCAGCTACAGGACCATCAGGGGTAAGTATTAGCGGGTTGATCTCACAGACCTTTGCATCTACATCTTGATACACAGCGTATAGCTTTGAGATAACTTGTGAAAGCTGTTGTTCATTGCCAGCACAACCGCCTAGATCTTTAGAAAGCTTGCCAGCTAACTCATCTGATACTTTCCTTAATAACTCAAGCTCATTGCTGATAACCTCGAACTTGTGTATAGCCTCTGGCCGCTCTTTGGCTACAGTCTCTATCTCTACGCCACCAGATGCGCTCAAAATCACCACATTGTTATAGCGCGCTGGATCCATAGTTATCCCAACGTAGCAAGCGCCAACCTCTTGTACGGCTTCTTCAAGGAGTACGCTTTCCACGGGATAGCCCCTAATCTTTAGCTTGAACAACTCTTCTGCCTTAGCTTTTGCCTCTTCTAGGCTAGAAGCCTTCTTGATCCCGCCAGCCTTACCTCTTCCCCCGATAAGCACCACAGCTTTGAGCATAACAGGATATTCTACTTTAACCTCTGCTAGTTCATGAGCATTATGAATTACTCCATACTGCTTTGGTATAGGTATCCCCTTGGATTGAAATATCCTCTTTGCCTCATGCTCATACAGTCTCACAATACCCTCCTTTAGTAGTTTTGAAACTCAAAATGAGTTACTACATTTGCTAGACTGAATCTGCTTTTATGCTGTCTTCTTATTCACCTTGTCAGAAGACCAAAGAGGTAATTCTAGGAGATTTTACTCGACTTATCAACTACGCCATCCAACTACTTTCCTTACGGCATCAATCACAGTTCCATCTTGCCACTCGATCACTGCGATCACTTCGTCGCCAAATACTGGCTTTTGAGGCGGGCGAATTAGTCGATCTGCATCTTGCTTGATGTCATCAAGCTCTCTTACTGGAAGG
>JAGYNL010000071.1 GCA_018399865.1 Candidatus Bipolaricaulota bacterium
ATAACACATCACTGTGTCACGTCTCTGCCAGAGGGAGCATGTTGCGCATAACTACCTTCAACTACCCACTCAAGACAGCGAAGAACCCAAAATGCTCTTCAGCTTGTTTACCCCAATATCTTCGGATTAAAGGTTAAGAAGCAGCCTGGGAAATGCAGGGCAGCTTAACCTCTCACAAGGTTCTCACTGCTACAAACTCATGTAGAGATTCTTGATCCTTTAAAGCAGCGACAAGACGCTCCAGCTCCTCTTGCGTGTTATAAGGAGCAATACCTATCCGAACAAGCCCTCCTCGTTCTGCTAGCCCCAATCTCTGCACTAATGTTGTTGCATAGAAGTCTCCATCCCAGACAAAAAGGCCTTTACTGGCAAGGTATTGCGCTACTTGGCAGGCATTGTAACTAGCGTAAGTAAACGAAACCGTTGAAGTTCTCGGGATCTCCTCAGGTGGCCCATAAATAGTTACCCCTGAAATACCGGAAAGCTCGTCCAATAGGTATCCTGTGAGCTGTTGTTCGTAACGCTCAAATGCAAGCAACCCGGCAACGATATTGCGCCGGCGATCGTTTAGGTTACTTAAGCTTTGTCCAAACTGACCTCCAAATCTCTGCCCTATATCAGCCGTAAAGTCAACCGCTTCTGCTGCACCGGCGATCCCTTCATGATTTAGGGTGCCGGTTTCAATCTTGTAAGGCGGATAATCATGCTGGGGAACAACCCGCAACGTTCGTAGCTTATCCAGAACGTCTTTCTTGGCATACATCACTCCCACATGCGGACCGAAGAACTTGTAGGCTGAGCAGAGAAGAAAATCCGTACCGATTTCCTGTACATCAATAGGTCCGTGAGCAGCGTAATGCACAGCATCTAGAACCGTTAAAGCCCCTACCTCATGTGCCAGAGCAGTAATCTTAGAAACGTCATTGATTGTGCCAACTGCATTTGAAGCGTAATTAAAAGCCACAACCTTTGTATTGCCAGACAATTTCCTTTCAAGGTCGCTCATATCAATGGTGCATGTGTCAATATCAACTGCTACATCATCAACAGCTATACCCCTTTCTTGGAGCTCTAGCCACGGTCCTCGATTGGCCTCGTGATCAATCTCGGTAATCATTATCCTATCCCCACTCTTCATCTCCCGCACCAGGGCCTGAGCCAAGGCGAAATTTAATGTGGTCATATTGGCCCCAAAAACAACCTCTTCCGGCAGGCAGTTAAAGAAATCAGCAAACGCCTGACGGCTACTGGCAAGCATTTGGTCAGACCTCACGCTGGTTAGGAAGGTGCCTCCCGCATTAGCGTTCATGTTGACCAAGTAATTCTCTACCGCTTTAATGACCCGGTCTGGTACTTGATATCCGCCTGGTCCATCAAGATATGCGACTGGCTTTCCCGATACGCTATTCCCAAGAGCAGGAAACTGTCTTCTTATGTAATCGGTAAATTCATTTTTCAATGGACTACCTCCTTGTTTAGACTCTTGGTACCTTAACGCAACCAAGAAGCATAATATGATCCAAAGTCGAAATTGCCCTGCTTTCCTCGACAGTGTAGTAGTTGATGCCTATGCTGTCTAATTGCACTGAGGCTTTTGTAGCATCTCGCTTCTTTCAGGCAATAGAACATGAAAGCGAGCTTATTTCATAGCTATCTATCCTCAAGTCCCTGCCAGTAAGCTATCTGTAAAACGTTGTAGGTGACAATCTGGACTATGCGCCAGATCTTGCCTTTCGCTAACCTTGTTTCTTCGCCCGCCATGCGACCATACCTAATGACCCACAAATCAAGCTCAAGATAAACCTGCACGTCTGTTGTACCTCTACTACTATGAAGTGCTCTATCAGAGCTTTCTCCAAAGCCAAGCTAGCCAACAAATTTGCTCTTTGTCTAATACACAACCCTCAACGCACCGTTCTACCCGACGAAGGTATGCCCACCCCGTGAAGTGGCTCCATGTTTTCATACTTAGTGGGGCCCGGCCTGTGAAATCATTTCGCCCTTTGATATTCCGTTGATTTACTATCTACACATAAGCCAAGGTTAAGACCTTTGGATAATCAATACAGTGTTTATCGTGAAGGGCACCAATTTGCACGCAGCTCATGAATACGGACGTCTCATAACCTGCAAAATGAGGTATGCGTCCCCGGATTAGATCTGCGAAAAATGCAATGCTAGATCGTGGTCATGCATAATTTCACACATCAAAGTCGACATCTAGGATCTTTGGGGCGCACTTCTCGGGCGTGATCATTCGTCATAATCGTCCACATCAAAGCCAATCCGTGGAGTTCTAGCTGGTACAGTCATAAGCTGACGGATGGCCTCGACAATCGAGCGCAGTGCCTCATCGTGTTCGCCAACTTTATCTTCGAGCTCTTCAAGTTTCCGGAGCATCTCTGCTTGAGACGAGAGTATCCCCCTAAGTTTCACGAAAGCGCGA